>NZ_JALKAU010000006.1:0-238 GCF_023015735.1 Gelidibacter sp. F63206 | reverse complement strand
ATACATGGTCTAACTATTTCATCATAAAGATTTAAGAATTATAAAATTATCGAGATTTATCGGATTATTACAGTTTAATAATCAGATCATATTTTCTGTTAACTTAGTGAATTGTAAATGAGCGTCTTATAGGTTTATGGTCGTAATCAAATGGTATGTGATTACATCCTTAGCGCGTCATGAATTTAAATTTCTATTAGCTCCGTAGGAGCATCATCTTTGTAATTAGAAATGAACC
>NZ_JALKAU010000059.1:0-6641 GCF_023015735.1 Gelidibacter sp. F63206 | reverse complement strand
AATAACTAAGCATTCGTGTGGTCGGTACGACCCAACATGAATGCAGTGTTGACTGAACCGGAGCTTTTCGGTTTGCCTCTATGGGGATTGGTCTAATTTGGAATGGATTTTCAGTAGTTGGTCTTTCGTGATTCGGGGTCGTTGGCTTCTGTTTTTGCCAAGGAATCAAAGCGCACTTTACATGTTGTAGTTTCTCTTCTCTATTTTTTAGTTTTATCTGGTCGTTTTCTTACGTTTTGGCCATAGAAGTCCCATTACGTCGGGATTCACGTTTTTTCATTAGGTCTGTTTAACTGTTTTTTGATTTGTTCTTGCCAGTGTTGCGGTGGCCCACGGGCAGGGAAGGTCGCGATGGTAACGAGGTTTCCTTGCTTGCAGACCGGGCACCTGCGGTGCATTAAAGGCTCCGTTGCTTTAAATTCTGGTTTACCGAGCTCTTCCTGTAATCCTGGGATGATCGTTCTTTTATAATAGCTGCTCAAGATGCCGTAGTGCCTGATACGGGTAAAGCCTTTAGACAGGATATGCAGCGAAAAACGCCTTATAAATTCAGCATCGGGCAGTTCGAGTATCGTTCTTTTACCTCCGTGTCGATAGTCCTTTACCATAAATCGAACGTTTCCACTTTCAAGACTTTTTATCCGATGGTTGCTTATCGCGATCTTATGGGTATAGCGCCCTAGATATTCTATTACCTGCGAGGGTCCAAAGAATGGACGTTTGCAATAGACGACCCACTGGTTTTTGAACAGACTTTCGTAAAAAGAACGGGACTTCGATTTCCCCAACTCCTTGCGTAGGCCAGCTACAAAACGGGCCCTGAACACCTTGCTCATCGCCCTTACAGGAAACAAGTACTTTCCCTTGCCCTTGGTGGGTTTCCATTTGCCAGATTTAGCAATACCGCCCCCTGGAACAATGCAGTGCAGGTGTGGGTGCAACGAGAGGTTCTGCCCCCAGGTGTGCAGGATGGCGATCATTCCCATCTTGGCGCCCAGGAACTTGGGGTTGGCACCAAAATCTCCAATGATACTCCAGGCTGTTTTGAACAAAAGGTTGTACACCAATTTTGGCTCGTATAGACATAACCGGTTCAGCCCACTGGGCAGGGTAAAGACCACGTGGAAGTAAGAGACCTTTAGTAAATCTGCCTCCCTTGCCCGGATCCATTCTTCCTTCTTGTGTCCCTGGCACTTGGGACAATGGCGGTTGCGGCAACTGTTGTAGCTAAGATGAAGCTTATGGCACCTCGCATTGTCGCAACGATCTATATGGCCGCCCAAGGCGGCAGTGCGGCACTTGCGCAAGGCGTGAAGGGTGCGAACCTGCCAACTGTTGGCACAATAATGGGCAAGGTGCTCCCTGTTGCGCTCCAGTACGTGCGCTACTTCATAATCGGGATAGGACATCTCTATCGGCCATAAAGCCTATCCAACGGACTGAACGGCTTTTGCCTACCCGATTGTGCCACATGGAGGTAGATAAGGGTCGTTTGGATATCTGCGTGCCCCAAGAGGTCTTTTATGCTCATGATGTCCAGGCCCATCTCCAAAAGATGGGTAGCATAGCTATGGCGCAGAATATGGGCGGTAATTTCCTTTGGGATTCCGCTGCGCTTGCGAGCCTCTCGGACGATCCATTGTACCCCTTGTGAGGAAATTTTAACTGGATTACCTGTCCTGTCATTGCCAGTAAAGCACCAAGTGACCGGGTTTTCTGCCAAGAAGTACGTCTTTAGGCCACGGATCTGCATCTCGGACAAGGGAACGTAGCGATCCTTGCGACCCTTGCCCTGGCGCACGTGCAGCATCTTCCTGTCGAAATCCAAGTCCTTACGCTGAAGGTTGCGAAGCTCAAAATTGCGGAGCCCACAACCATAGAGCATGGCAAGAACCAATCGATGCTTAAGCAATTTTGGGGTCTTCAGCAGTTGTTTTATCTCCCTTTGGTTCAATACCACGGGGAGTTTCTTGGGGCGTTCAATGGAAGGAAGTATGACCCGCATTTCTTTCATCCCAAAGATGCGGTAGGCATAGCGAAGTCCATAAACGGTGTGCTTGAAAAAACTGTCGGATGGAGTCTTGTGCTGTGACTTTAAAACGTGCAGATAATCCAGGATCTGCTCCTGATCCAGATCAAGTGGACTACAGTTGAAATGGAATCCGATGTGCGCCAGACAGCGGGCATAGTTGGTAAGGGTGCTCTGGCTCTTGCCGGAGAGTTCTACCGAACGCTTGAGCTTGTGGTAGAGTGCTGCAAACCCAGGAACCGAAATAATAGCCCTTTCAATGAGGGTGTCATTTTTTTTTCATAATATTGAGTATTACATTAAACCTTGATCCTAAAGGTAGTGAATCGTGATGGAAACGTCGCGTGAAGCTACCTTTAGGTTTAGTTCAACAAGGTGTATAAGCAATGGCTTGTCCTCGCCTACTTGGAAAATCCTGCGGATTTTCCAATGGCAAGTACCTGTTTGCAATTGTCCATGACGAACCACGCCACTGCTCATACACGAAACGTTGGGCTTCATACTGACAAAAAATCGAACTAAATCATATTTTTTGTACATTTGATTAAAAGAAATTTTTAAATGGATATTCAAACAACAAAACTTGAACTACTCAAAACAATCTTGGAGACTGAAAATACTGATTTCATCCAAAGAGTAGCTGACTTTGTGAAAAAAGAAAAAGTAGATTTTTGGGACGAATTGTCTTTATCTGAACAATCTGAAATAAAACAAGGTATTGAGGAATTGGATAAAGGGAAAAGAGTTTCCTACGAGTCATTCCTAAAGAAAATTTCTTAATGAAAGTATTCTTATCCGAACTTGCCGAATCAAAACTTCTAAAGCTATCCGAATATTTATTAGAAGAGTGGAACTTAAAAACTCGTGACAAGTTTATCTCAAAACTAAACGATAAAATCAAACAAATATCAAATCAACCTGATAGTTGTCCAAAATCATCGGAATTTAAAAATCTTTATAAATGTGTTGTAACAAAGCAAACGACATTTTTCTATAGAATAATAGCTGAACGAAAAGAAATAGAAATAATTACGATTTTTGACACACGACAAAATCCTGATAAGTTAAAAAAAGACATCGATTAAAAAGTACGAAAGCCGTGTATAAGTTATGGCTGGGACTGTGCTTACTTGGAAAATCCTGCGGATTTTCCACAGGCAGTTGACCGTTTGGAGTTGTCCGTGACGGCACACGCCACAACTCATACACATAAACGTTAGCCACAATCCTCCCTATTCCGAAGCATTGACTTCTTGGGCGAACGTTTAGGCAGGTTTAAAGTCAAAATAATCAATTCCCAAACAATTGATTATTAAACAGTTAAAAAAACGTTAGTCAGAAACGCAAATTATGAAGAATTCAGTTAAATATCTATCAACATTGCTTCTTTTGCTATTACAGTTTTGTGATTTAACAGCTCAAAATAAATTTGACACTCCATACGGAAATAATGATTCAATTGGAAAATATGTAGAATTGAATGGTGCAAAAATATATTATGAAGAATATGGAAATGGAGAACCATTGCTTCTAATCCACGGAAATGGAGCGAACATCAAATCAATGGAAAATCAAATTGAATTTTTTAAATCTAAATATCGAGTTATTATTGCAGACAACAGAGGACACGGAAAATCGGAATTAAAAACTGACTCATTAAATTACGCTCAAATCGCAAACGACTGGGATGGATTGGTTAATCATTTAAAATTGGATTCCGTAAATATTTTAGGTTGGAGCGATGGAGGTGTTATAGCTCTAAAAATGGGAATTAGTAAACAATCCAAAATCAAGAAAATTGTTGCAATGGCAGCTAATTTAAGACCAGATACAACAGCAGTTCATAGTTGGGCGCCGAATAGAATTAGAGAAGATGAAAAACTTGCGAAAGAAATGATTGCAACAGGCGACACATCTCGAGATTGGAATTTAGAACTTCAGCATTATGGGTTGTTGCTTAACCAACCGAATATGAGTCACGAAGAACTCAAAAAAATAAGCGTTCCCGTTTTAATTGTTGCCGGAGATAGAGATATAATTAAAAATGAACATTCGGTTGAGATTTTTGAACAACTTTCCAAAGGTCAACTTTGCATTATGGCTGGTTCAACTCACATAGCTCCAAAAACAAAACCTGAAATGTTTAACGAAATTGTAAATAGATTTTTAACTGAACCATTTGATTATAAACCGAGAAAATAACTGTGGCTAATAACTAAGCATTCGTGTGGTCGGTACGACCCAACATGAATGCAGTGTTGACTGAACCGGAGCTTTTCGGTTTGCCTCTATGGGGATTGGTCTAATTTGGAATGGATTTTCAGTAGTTGGTCTTTCGTGATTCGGGGTCGTTGGCTTCTGTTTTTGCCAAGGAATCAAAGCGCACTTTACATGTTGTAGTTTCTCTTCTCTATTTTTTAGTTTTATCTGGTCGTTTTCTTACGTTTTGGCCATAGAAGTCCCATTACGTCGGGATTCACGTTTTTTCATTAGGTCTGTTTAACTGTTTTTTGATTTGTTCTTGCCAGTGTTGCGGTGGCCCACGGGCAGGGAAGGTCGCGATGGTAACGAGGTTTCCTTGCTTGCAGACCGGGCACCTGCGGTGCATTAAAGGCTCCGTTGCTTTAAATTCTGGTTTACCGAGCTCTTCCTGTAATCCTGGGATGATCGTTCTTTTATAATAGCTGCTCAAGATGCCGTAGTGCCTGATACGGGTAAAGCCTTTAGACAGGATATGCAGCGAAAAACGCCTTATAAATTCAGCATCGGGCAGTTCGAGTATCGTTCTTTTACCTCCGTGTCGATAGTCCTTTACCATAAATCGAACGTTTCCACTTTCAAGACTTTTTATCCGATGGTTGCTTATCGCGATCTTATGGGTATAGCGCCCTAGATATTCTATTACCTGCGAGGGTCCAAAGAATGGACGTTTGCAATAGACGACCCACTGGTTTTTGAACAGACTTTCGTAAAAAGAACGGGACTTCGATTTCCCCAACTCCTTGCGTAGGCCAGCTACAAAACGGGCCCTGAACACCTTGCTCATCGCCCTTACAGGAAACAAGTACTTTCCCTTGCCCTTGGTGGGTTTCCATTTGCCAGATTTAGCAATACCGCCCCCTGGAACAATGCAGTGCAGGTGTGGGTGCAACGAGAGGTTCTGCCCCCAGGTGTGCAGGATGGCGATCATTCCCATCTTGGCGCCCAGGAACTTGGGGTTGGCACCAAAATCTCCAATGATACTCCAGGCTGTTTTGAACAAAAGGTTGTACACCAATTTTGGCTCGTATAGACATAACCGGTTCAGCCCACTGGGCAGGGTAAAGACCACGTGGAAGTAAGAGACCTTTAGTAAATCTGCCTCCCTTGCCCGGATCCATTCTTCCTTCTTGTGTCCCTGGCACTTGGGACAATGGCGGTTGCGGCAACTGTTGTAGCTAAGATGAAGCTTATGGCACCTCGCATTGTCGCAACGATCTATATGGCCGCCCAAGGCGGCAGTGCGGCACTTGCGCAAGGCGTGAAGGGTGCGAACCTGCCAACTGTTGGCACAATAATGGGCAAGGTGCTCCCTGTTGCGCTCCAGTACGTGCGCTACTTCATAATCGGGATAGGACATCTCTATCGGCCATAAAGCCTATCCAACGGACTGAACGGCTTTTGCCTACCCGATTGTGCCACATGGAGGTAGATAAGGGTCGTTTGGATATCTGCGTGCCCCAAGAGGTCTTTTATGCTCATGATGTCCAGGCCCATCTCCAAAAGATGGGTAGCATAGCTATGGCGCAGAATATGGGCGGTAATTTCCTTTGGGATTCCGCTGCGCTTGCGAGCCTCTCGGACGATCCATTGTACCCCTTGTGAGGAAATTTTAACTGGATTACCTGTCCTGTCATTGCCAGTAAAGCACCAAGTGACCGGGTTTTCTGCCAAGAAGTACGTCTTTAGGCCACGGATCTGCATCTCGGACAAGGGAACGTAGCGATCCTTGCGACCCTTGCCCTGGCGCACGTGCAGCATCTTCCTGTCGAAATCCAAGTCCTTACGCTGAAGGTTGCGAAGCTCAAAATTGCGGAGCCCACAACCATAGAGCATGGCAAGAACCAATCGATGCTTAAGCAATTTTGGGGTCTTCAGCAGTTGTTTTATCTCCCTTTGGTTCAATACCACGGGGAGTTTCTTGGGGCGTTCAATGGAAGGAAGTATGACCCGCATTTCTTTCATCCCAAAGATGCGGTAGGCATAGCGAAGTCCATAAACGGTGTGCTTGAAAAAACTGTCGGATGGAGTCTTGTGCTGTGACTTTAAAACGTGCAGATAATCCAGGATCTGCTCCTGATCCAGATCAAGTGGACTACAGTTGAAATGGAATCCGATGTGCGCCAGACAGCGGGCATAGTTGGTAAGGGTGCTCTGGCTCTTGCCGGAGAGTTCTACCGAACGCTTGAGCTTGTGGTAGAGTGCTGCAAACCCAGGAACCGAAATAATAGCCCTTTCAATGAGGGTGTCATTTTTTTTTCATAATATTGAGTATTACATTAAACCTTGATCCTAAAGGTAGTGAATCGTGATGGAAACGTCGCGTGAAGCTACCTTTAGGTTTAGTTCAACA
>NZ_JALKAU010000058.1:0-11457 GCF_023015735.1 Gelidibacter sp. F63206 | reverse complement strand
AAAAACTTAGGCATCAATCCGTTCTACATCAGCCATCAAAATGACCTCACGCCCGAACGACTTGAAGATCTATCCGTATTCCTTTTCGAACTCTTTGCTTCGGATCTGAAAATTACCAAGGCACAATCCGTTTCCATCAAGAAAATACTGCGCTATTATTACGAAGCCACTGAAGAGGGTCATTCATTGGAAAGTTGCTACAATTTTATAGAAAAACATCAGAAGGACCTTCTGAACACCTTGAACATCCATTCCGATTATTTCAATGTCACAAGCTTTTTGCATGTCATGTCGGAATACGTAGGCAATGGGCTCTACAGTTTTCTTTTTGAAACCAACGAGGACCAGACCTATAAGATCGAAGACAAACGATTGATCGTCTTTGAACTGGATGAAGTAAAGGACAACAAGGAAATCCTGTCCGTCATGTTGAAACTGATCAAATCGGCCATACAACGGACCATCTGGAAAAATCGCGCTGAAAAAGGCATGATCCTTTTTGATGAATTTGCCAAGCAGCTGAAGTTCGATAATGTCCTTGAAAGTGTAGAATTCTACTATCAAGCCATCCGTAAACAAAATGGTGCCATAGGCATTATTCTGCAATCCATCAACCAACTTCCGAGCAACGCTACTTCTGCCAGCATTTTGGAAAACACACAGGTCATTTACAGTCTAAACAATGAGAAAGGCTACGCCGAGCTGGTCAAAAGGCTCAACCTATCCAGTCACGACCTGAACCAATTGAAATCCATCAAGAACAATTTCTCAGGACCACGAAAGTATACGGAGATGTTCATCAAGATCGGGAAGGAAAGCAACATTTTCAGACTTGAAGTTCCAAAGGAGGTATATGCGGCCTATTTAACGGATGGACAGGAAAATGAAGAAATAATGATTCTCTATGAGAATCATCGCGATATGAAAAAAGCAATCATTGAATTCACCTCTAAATCAAAATAAAATGAAAATTAAATTTCTCATCACAGGAATCGTCTTGGTATTAAGCATTAAAACCCATGCACAAGGCATGCCCGTTTACGACAATACCAACTTTATAAGTCTGACAAAATCACTCGTGGAATCGGCCAAACAGACCTCACAGCTTTTAAAGACCGTTGAATTTCTGAAACAGCAAAAGGAAAATCTCGAGACCGTCAACAATGTGGTCCGGCAGATGAATGCCGTCAGGGAGATTGGGCGGAACAACCAACGGTTGATCCAGGTCATGCAGAATGATTTAAGGGCCATTCTCAATTCTCCCTATATAAAGCCAGATGAAATGACACGCATCTCCGAATCGTTCAATGCCATTGTCCAAAATTCATTGGAGACCATGGACTTCATTGATCAGATTCTTTCGAGTGATTATCTCAAAATGAGCGATGCCGAACGTGCCAACATACTGAAACAAAAAGAGGAAGAATCCAAAGAAATGGTTTCCAATATAAGCATTAGAACTCGGCGCTACAAAGACATCATTTCCTTTAGAAAAATGCAGGACAAAATCAATAATCGAAACACCACATATTAAATAAGATCAGTATGATTATTTTAGGAATCGGACTGGAATATATCGATACGATTTTCCAGACCATACAGAACAGCAGTTTTTCACAATATACCATTGCGGGTATGAAGACGCTCGCCGTACTGTTTTTTCTGGTCAATATTCTAAAAAAATACAATGAAGGTATTGTGGACAAGGATGGGTACACTTGGGGATTGAGCCCAAGTGAACTCGCCAAGAATTTTGCCGTGGTCCTATTAGTCATCTTTTCAACTCAGGTATTGGGGTTCTTTGATGCCATTCTCGTGGCGATCGAATCACAATATCGCGGGACCGCTCCTGCCCTGCTGCCTTTGCATTTGCAGGACATTGCGATAGAAGAGGATATCAATCTCATGGATGCGATGAAAAGTGCCATGACATTACTCTATGAGGCCTTGGTAACCCCGCTGTATGGATTCAAGATTTTAGCCTTTATCCTGAGTGTCATTCTTTGGATTCTTGACCTGTTTATCTATCCACTTTTTTTAGCGGAACGATTTTTCCTCTTGGGGATCATGCAGGCATTTTTTCCATTGGTCATCAGTCTGGCGGTATTTGAGAAATTCCGATCGCTTGCCTATTCATTTTTCAAACTTTATGCTGCAGTGTATATGCTTGTCCCCGCCTTTTTTCTGGTCAACATCTTTATCAACGCCATTTACACCGAAATAAACACCAATTTTTGGACCAACCTATTCGGTACCGACTTCGGGCAAGGGTTCTTCGCACCGGTGGTACAGTTGGGCTCAGTAGGCTTTATCGTGTTTCTAAAATTCAGGCTATATGCGCGGGCCACCTCCTTCACTCTCAGATTATTCAACAATTAAAGTAGCATGTCATGAAAACACCTTATCAGAACATTTACAACCTCCTCAAATTGAATAGACTTATTGTTTTGGCAGTTGTTGTTTGTGCCTTTACGGCTAGTACATTCTCCGTTTGGATCGCCTTTACAACCCATAAAAATGCCCTCAACCATGCTTTCGCCATCAACACCGACGGCAGTGTTATTCCCCTAAAGCTCGTCACCCAAAAAGAGAACTTCATGGTAGAGGCCCTGGCACATTTGGAATTGTTCCATACCTATTTTTATAATATCGATGCGAGCAATTATGAGCGTCATCTACAAAAAGCACTGTGGTTGGGCGATAGTTCTGTGGACAATGTATACCGACAAAAAAAAGCCGATGGGGTGTACAATCGTTTACTGCAATATTCCTTGGTTCAAAAAGTGAAAAGCATCGATTCGAGAATTACCGAGTCCAACGGTAACCATAGATTTACGACCACCACCATTTTTGAAATCAACAGAGGGTCGATTACCGATACTTATGAATTGGTATCCACTGGCAATCTGATTTTGGTTGACCGGAACTTCCCGAACAATCCGCACGGATTATTGATCACCGATTATTTTGAAAACACCTTAAAAAAAATCTCCAATGAAAATAGAAAAAAATAAAATGGTCTTCGCGACCGTAATGGCCGTGATTGTCTTATTCCTAGTGGCCTATACCCTGATGGTTATGGACGATGGCAAAAGTGAAAGTGAACATTTAAAGCAGACGTTGGTACCTCCCCTGGAAGAAACCCAGAAACAGTATAAATCCAAATTGGATGCCCTCAACGATCTGAAGGACGTTCGAGAAACCAATGCGCCCAGTATTTATGATGAAAAACTGATGGACTCCCTGGGCTTTTATGATCGGGACTTACCCGAACGAGAAAAAGAGCGGATTGTGGATAGCATCTATTCCGCAGGGAAAATCAACTATTCTGAACGGTCCTATCAGGTTCTTGGAGAAAGAAAGCCAGAAACCAAAAAAGTACAAGAAATAGATTCTACAGAAATAAAAAGAGAACAGAAGATTGAAGCCAAGGAACTGGGCCTGGAACATCAATTGTTCTTTGCTGCGTCACCCAAACCTGATGACAATTCAGTGATTGGTACTACCGATGAAACCATCCATGTCGTTGTCGATGGCGATCAGGTCGTGAAAACCAATAGCCGATTGCGAATGCGGCTTACCAAAGCTGCAGTGATCAATAACAAGCAAGTGCCAAAAAATACCCTTGTTTTTGGGTTCATCAATTTCCAACCCAATCGCGCAATGATCAACATCGAAAATATCCAACACCAACCAACCAAGCTCAAAGCCTACGATCTTCAGGATGGCAGCGAGGGCATTTATATCGAAAATAATTTTCGTGCTGAAGCCACCGATGAAGTTGTGGACGACATTATCGGCGACATCAATATTCCAAGTATTCCCCAAGTTGGTGGCATCAGCAAAGTACTCAAACGCCATAACCGCAGTGTGAAAGTAACCGTGCTGAACAATTACCAACTTATTTTAAAACCTTAATCTTATGAAAACACATTCTTTAATTCCAATTATTTTTATGGCGTGCAGTTCAGTATCACTCTACTGTACAGCACAAGCAAAAGACCAAAACATTACGGTCATGGATACGATTTATGCCAATGACACCATGAATGTCGCCCTCTTCTTCCCAGAACCCATTCGACAGGGTATTACCGGATCAGAAAATTTTGTTTTTACCTATAACCGAGAGAACGAGCAATATTTTGGATTGCTGCAAGCGACTCCCGGAAAGGACAGCAATCTTCTGGTCATCAATAGAAACGGTTCAGTATTCTCATATATCGTTAGATATAAATCTGAGCTATCAAAATTGAATTATTTCATTCCAATGTCGAGCAGTATTGGAAACGAAAAACCAGTTACCAAAGACTCCATTCCAGCAACATCCCAAGAAATCAACAAGGAAAACAAGGAGTACTACCGCCAGGAATTAAGTTCCCATCTTCTTGAGCGGAAACCGCGCAGAGGCAAGACAAAAAAACGACGGCAGAACATTGTTTTGGGTGTGGAAGATATTGTTTACAATCGAAATGAACTTTACTTTGTGATCAAGATCGATAATAAGTCAACACTGGATTACGATTTAAATTTCCTCACACTATCTATAGAGACAAGACATAAAGGAAAACGGAAATCTGTACAACGCCTCCATAAAGAGGCTGTTTTCACAAAGAATCTACCCTCCAAAATTGTAAAAGGTGAATCGGCGCGGCTCGTATATGTGTTGCCAAAATTCTCACTATCAAGCGACCGTAGAGCTATTTTAGAACTGAACGAAAAAGATGGTGAACGAAATATTGAGCTAAAAATATCTCACAGATATCTCAACAATCCGAATTAGAACCCCTTCAAATAGTCCAAATATAGGTTGATTAAAGAAATGCTCAACTGGAGAACTTTTTTGCAAGAACACAAAAGTTTTTCATCCGATTTTTTTTATCTTTCTATAATTACATTTTATCAAGACATTTTTCATTTGAATAAATTATCTAACAGATCATATTTTTAGTATATTGTCGGTAAATAACCAGCACCAAAAAGTACGCCTATCCCTCCTTTTGGGAGTTTAATAGGTAGGTTTGATGCTCCTATATACACGTTGCCCACAATATGAAAAAAACGTTCACATTTGACAAAATTTATGTTATTGAAAGTCTTCGTTCAGATGATTTAAAAACCGGAGAAGAACTTTATAACGACATAATTAAATTGAAATTATGGCAAAAAGATTTATATGACAATTGTGAACTTTTTCAACCTATATCCAAAATTGACTTTTTTAATTCCATCGAGAACATAAAATCTGAATCTGAAAAAAATTCGATTTACCCAATGATACATCTTGAAATGCACGGCTCAAAAGATGGAATCCAAGTCACCAACGGAGAAATTATCAAATGGAATGAACTTCAAAACAGATTAATTGAACTCAACATATTATGTAAATGCAACCTATTTTTAACAATGGCAACTTGTTATGGAGGATTTATTTATTCTACAATTAGTCCAGGTTTACGAACACCATTCTGGGGTTTTATCGGACCATTTGAAACTGTAAAAGCTGGGGAAGTTTTAATGAATTTCACGGCATTTTATGAGGAATTTATAGAATCATTAGATATAAACAAAGCTGTAATATTGCTAAATGAATCAAACCCGAATAATAAATCTCGATTTAAATTCTATAATACAGAATTTGCATTTGATTTTGCATATAAAAATTACGAAGAAAAATACCTAACAGATGAATTTGTTGCTAAAAGACTTGAAATGGGACTTTTGGAAGCAAGAAAACATCCTGAAATGGAAAATCAAACGGATGAACAAATAAAAAATACTCTCAAATTTTTAATGGTCGACAATAAAGACTTTATGAAAAATAAATTAATGGAAAAGTTTTTTATGTGGGATATATTTCCAGAAAAGAGACCTAAATAAAATACTGTGGGCAACAACGTGTATAATTAATGGCTGGTTCTTGTCTACTTACGAAAATCCTCGCGGATTTTCTATTCAGTTTTTATTTGCTAAATTATGTGCTTAAACACGCCACTAATCATACACAAAACCGTTGGCAACAAGCTAAAAAATACCGAGAATGAACAAAGAGAAATGGAATGAAATAGCATATTTGCTATCTGAAAACTTACAGACAGATTTAAGCGAAACTGATTTTGGTCAAAAAGTCATCCAAGCTTTAAGAATTTTGGATTGGAAAGAATATAAAGGCGAAATCGAAAAAGAACATTCTCTTCAATTTGGTTCAGTAAATAAATTAAGACCTGATTTTATAATTAAATCGGATGATAAACGATTATTTGTTATCGAAATTAAACTTCCGACCATTCCTATAAATTCAACTTTCCAGCGACAATTGTTTTCTTATATGCGACAATTAAAACTCGATTATGGTATTTTAATCGGACAAGCAATACAAATCTTTTATGACGGAAATTTAATAAATCAAGAAGACCCTATTTTACTCGAAACTATTCAATTTAAAGCGAATAGCGAAAAAGGAGAAAAATTCGTTGAGCTATTTTGTAAAGAAACTTACAGCACAGAATTATTAAAATCGTTCACCTTAAACTCTCTGAAAAAGATAAATCGCAAAGAAGACCACAAAAAACTAACGGAAAAAATACTATCCGAAAATTACCAAGAAAAGATTTCAGAATTAATTAAGCAAGACTTTTTAAATGAATATGATGGAGAACTAATTGAGTCAGTACTGAAAGAATTGAAGATTGAGATTAAAAATAAAAACTCTGAAATTACTCAAACGGAATTTCCCAGAAGTCAGTTCACAGAACAAAGAATAGTTGATTATTCGAATGGTATTTTACCAATCGAATTAAAACCATCAACCGAATCGGATTTTAAACGCAAACTTTTGTTGACTAAAACAGCCTATATTACGACCTTTTACAAAGATGGAACTTCTAAACAAAAAGTTTGGAATGCTAATAGATTTAGAGAAAGTTCAGGCGTTTTAGGGAATTTAAGGTCAAGACCAGAATTTAGAAATGGAAAATGGCAAAAACTCGGAATTGAAAAAGTATTAGTTTCGATTGACAAATAAAAATCGGAAAGAAAAGCCAGTTGCCAACAATGTGTCCTATGAAAAGCACTAATCCCGTTCTTCAAAAATAATATTTTTATTTTAATTATCTCATAATGATTATTTTGGGGTGTTGGAATGTTGATAATTCCGATAGGATTATCAATATTTCAATACCATATAACTTGCTCCGCATCCTATATGTGATCCATCGTCCAAGCGCGGTCACCGGCATCTGTATGATTATAAGCTATAATAAACCCGGCCACTTGCTATAAAGATGTGATTCCAATCTCTTGGATCACCTACGTTGTTTTGTGGTACGGGCTTTTAATACTTCTTTGTGAGCTTTGTTATCTGTTTATTTTATTATTCTATGACCCCTATCGCATAAGGGGTTTCTGTTTTTATGACAGCCAAGGTCCTGCTCAATAATTTACGGGCCACCTTGATTATTATTGATTTGACGTTTTTTCCCAAATGCTTGCGGTAATACGTCTGCATTATGGGGTCTGTCCTGATGGCCTGCCAGGACGCTTCTATAAAATAACTTCGCATCAATCTATGGGCGCGCATTGTAATGCCTGTGCTCTTTTGGTTGTCCCCACTTTGGTGGATTCCGGGTGCCAGACCAACATAGCCCGCAAGATGTTTTATGCTGTTAAAGCGTCGCAGATCGCCAAGCTCGCAGATAATGCCGCAGGCCACAATCCCGCCTATTCCCGGAATACTTTTCAATAAATAATAATCCTTCTTGTAATGCTTGCGGCAATAGGCGCGCATCTTTGTGGAGACATCCCGCAGCTCCTGGTCTATGAACCTGAAGCTCCGCATTCTGCTGTCCAGTGTCTCGCGCGCCGATGGATATGCAAAGACTACTTCGTCCACCCAACCGCGGAACTTGTGGCTCCAATGGTCATTATCAAACTCCTCGGGAATAGCAATGCCAAAATACAGCAACTGCATTTTTATAAGGCTCTTGATACGCCTGTAATCCTTAACCAGATCGTTTCTTCTTCTGAAAAGACTGCGCAATTGCTCCCGCTCCACATGGGGAACGTGAATACTCTCAAGTCTGCCATCCTTGAGCTCTCTACTTATCAATTGGGCATCTATTTTATCGGTCTTGGTAAAACGTTCCTTTCCCTTGCGGTGGATGTCGGCAGGGTTCACTACCAGGGAATGCCAGCCGTATGCCTCAAAACTACGATGGGCTTAATAGCCGCAACAACCTGCTTCATAAGCTGTAGTAACCTGATGGTCGGGAAAATGTTTGGCTACATACTCGTATAACACTTCAGGCTTTGGGGGCATAGCGAATGACTTGCCGCCAAAAAGATCGGTGGCGCAATGAACTTTCCAGCTACGCTTGTGAATGTCGATGCCAATGTATAACTTTGGTTGGGCAGTGGGTTCTAATTTCATATCTTATTGTTTTGGTGAACTTTAAAGATACGAGACTCGCTGCTTTTTCATAGATGCTATAAGCAATGGCTTTTCCTCGCCTACTTGGAAAATCCTGCGGATTTTCCAATGGCAAGTACTTGTTTGCAATTGTCCGTGACGAACCACGCCACTGCTCATACACTAAACGTTGGCAAACAGTTGAGCAGAACCTAAAAAAAGCGGAACTAATTCGAAAAAAAATTGGTTTTTAAGATTGAAAACAGAAAACGTAATTGAAAAGCACAACACTGAATTTATCAGCATTGCGGAAAAATTTAAATTCCTTGAAATCCAATGTTAAGTCGCTTAAAAACTGAAAATCTATGATTGCCAAAAGTCAGGCTGAAAATCAGAACCGACAAATAGTACGGCGAAATCCAATCTGACGGATAAAAACCTTCCGAACCGAATCGGATTTTTTTTTTTGCTGTTTAATAGTTAAACCAAAAGTTTGGGTTTCTCGACCGAATCCAATCTGACCGAAAAAATAAAAAAACTGGATGCGGAAAAATCACAACAGAATTTAAGCCAAATTGACTAAATTGAACTTTTTAACAACGATACGTCCGAATTTATACTCGAACGAAAAAGTAAAAAACCGATTTGCCAAATAACTAAGCATTCGTGTGGTCGGTACGACCCAACATGAATGCAGTGTTGACTGAACCGGAGCTTTTCGGTTTGCCTCTATGGGGATTGGTCTAATTTGGAATGGATTTTCAGTAGTTGGTCTTTCGTGATTCGGGGTCGTTGGCTTCTGTTTTTGCCAAGGAATCAAAGCGCACTTTACATGTTGTAGTTTCTCTTCTCTATTTTTTAGTTTTATCTGGTCGTTTTCTTACGTTTTGGCCATAGAAGTCCCATTACGTCGGGATTCACGTTTTTTCATTAGGTCTGTTTAACTGTTTTTTGATTTGTTCTTGCCAGTGTTGCGGTGGCCCACGGGCAGGGAAGGTCGCGATGGTAACGAGGTTTCCTTGCTTGCAGACCGGGCACCTGCGGTGCATTAAAGGCTCCGTTGCTTTAAATTCTGGTTTACCGAGCTCTTCCTGTAATCCTGGGATGATCGTTCTTTTATAATAGCTGCTCAAGATGCCGTAGTGCCTGATACGGGTAAAGCCTTTAGACAGGATATGCAGCGAAAAACGCCTTATAAATTCAGCATCGGGCAGTTCGAGTATCGTTCTTTTACCTCCGTGTCGATAGTCCTTTACCATAAATCGAACGTTTCCACTTTCAAGACTTTTTATCCGATGGTTGCTTATCGCGATCTTATGGGTATAGCGCCCTAGATATTCTATTACCTGCGAGGGTCCAAAGAATGGACGTTTGCAATAGACGACCCACTGGTTTTTGAACAGACTTTCGTAAAAAGAACGGGACTTCGATTTCCCCAACTCCTTGCGTAGGCCAGCTACAAAACGGGCCCTGAACACCTTGCTCATCGCCCTTACAGGAAACAAGTACTTTCCCTTGCCCTTGGTGGGTTTCCATTTGCCAGATTTAGCAATACCGCCCCCTGGAACAATGCAGTGCAGGTGTGGGTGCAACGAGAGGTTCTGCCCCCAGGTGTGCAGGATGGCGATCATTCCCATCTTGGCGCCCAGGAACTTGGGGTTGGCACCAAAATCTCCAATGATACTCCAGGCTGTTTTGAACAAAAGGTTGTACACCAATTTTGGCTCGTATAGACATAACCGGTTCAGCCCACTGGGCAGGGTAAAGACCACGTGGAAGTAAGAGACCTTTAGTAAATCTGCCTCCCTTGCCCGGATCCATTCTTCCTTCTTGTGTCCCTGGCACTTGGGACAATGGCGGTTGCGGCAACTGTTGTAGCTAAGATGAAGCTTATGGCACCTCGCATTGTCGCAACGATCTATATGGCCGCCCAAGGCGGCAGTGCGGCACTTGCGCAAGGCGTGAAGGGTGCGAACCTGCCAACTGTTGGCACAATAATGGGCAAGGTGCTCCCTGTTGCGCTCCAGTACGTGCGCTACTTCATAATCGGGATAGGACATCTCTATCGGCCATAAAGCCTATCCAACGGACTGAACGGCTTTTGCCTACCCGATTGTGCCACATGGAGGTAGATAAGGGTCGTTTGGATATCTGCGTGCCCCAAGAGGTCTTTTATGCTCATGATGTCCAGGCCCATCTCCAAAAGATGGGTAGCATAGCTATGGCGCAGAATATGGGCGGTAATTTCCTTTGGGATTCCGCTGCGCTTGCGAGCCTCTCGGACGATCCATTGTACCCCTTGTGAGGAAATTTTAACTGGATTACCTGTCCTGTCATTGCCAGTAAAGCACCAAGTGACCGGGTTTTCTGCCAAGAAGTACGTCTTTAGGCCACGGATCTGCATCTCGGACAAGGGAACGTAGCGATCCTTGCGACCCTTGCCCTGGCGCACGTGCAGCATCTTCCTGTCGAAATCCAAGTCCTTACGCTGAAGGTTGCGAAGCTCAAAATTGCGGAGCCCACAACCATAGAGCATGGCAAGAACCAATCGATGCTTAAGCAATTTTGGGGTCTTCAGCAGTTGTTTTATCTCCCTTTGGTTCAATACCACGGGGAGTTTCTTGGGGCGTTCAATGGAAGGAAGTATGACCCGCATTTCTTTCATCCCAAAGATGCGGTAGGCATAGCGAAGTCCATAAACGGTGTGCTTGAAAAAACTGTCGGATGGAGTCTTGTGCTGTGACTTTAAAACGTGCAGATAATCCAGGATCTGCTCCTGATCCAGATCAAGTGGACTACAGTTGAAATGGAATCCGATGTGCGCCAGACAGCGGGCATAGTTGGTAAGGGTGCTCTGGCTCTTGCCGGAGAGTTCTACCGAACGCTTGAGCTTGTGGTAGAGTGCTGCAAACCCAGGAACCGAAATAATAGCCCTTTCAATGAGGGTGTCATTTTTTTTTCATAATATTGAGTATTACATTAAACCTTGATCCTAAAGGTAGTGAATCGTGATGGAAACGTCGCGTGAAGCTACCTTTAGGTTTAGTTCAACA
>NZ_JALKAU010000057.1:0-7422 GCF_023015735.1 Gelidibacter sp. F63206 | reverse complement strand
TGTTGAACTAAACCTAAAGGTAGCTTCACGCGACGTTTCCATCACGATTCACTACCTTTAGGATCAAGGTTTAATGTAATACTCAATATTATGAAAAAAAAATGACACCCTCATTGAAAGGGCTATTATTTCGGTTCCTGGGTTTGCAGCACTCTACCACAAGCTCAAGCGTTCGGTAGAACTCTCCGGCAAGAGCCAGAGCACCCTTACCAACTATGCCCGCTGTCTGGCGCACATCGGATTCCATTTCAACTGTAGTCCACTTGATCTGGATCAGGAGCAGATCCTGGATTATCTGCACGTTTTAAAGTCACAGCACAAGACTCCATCCGACAGTTTTTTCAAGCACACCGTTTATGGACTTCGCTATGCCTACCGCATCTTTGGGATGAAAGAAATGCGGGTCATACTTCCTTCCATTGAACGCCCCAAGAAACTCCCCGTGGTATTGAACCAAAGGGAGATAAAACAACTGCTGAAGACCCCAAAATTGCTTAAGCATCGATTGGTTCTTGCCATGCTCTATGGTTGTGGGCTCCGCAATTTTGAGCTTCGCAACCTTCAGCGTAAGGACTTGGATTTCGACAGGAAGATGCTGCACGTGCGCCAGGGCAAGGGTCGCAAGGATCGCTACGTTCCCTTGTCCGAGATGCAGATCCGTGGCCTAAAGACGTACTTCTTGGCAGAAAACCCGGTCACTTGGTGCTTTACTGGCAATGACAGGACAGGTAATCCAGTTAAAATTTCCTCACAAGGGGTACAATGGATCGTCCGAGAGGCTCGCAAGCGCAGCGGAATCCCAAAGGAAATTACCGCCCATATTCTGCGCCATAGCTATGCTACCCATCTTTTGGAGATGGGCCTGGACATCATGAGCATAAAAGACCTCTTGGGGCACGCAGATATCCAAACGACCCTTATCTACCTCCATGTGGCACAATCGGGTAGGCAAAAGCCGTTCAGTCCGTTGGATAGGCTTTATGGCCGATAGAGATGTCCTATCCCGATTATGAAGTAGCGCACGTACTGGAGCGCAACAGGGAGCACCTTGCCCATTATTGTGCCAACAGTTGGCAGGTTCGCACCCTTCACGCCTTGCGCAAGTGCCGCACTGCCGCCTTGGGCGGCCATATAGATCGTTGCGACAATGCGAGGTGCCATAAGCTTCATCTTAGCTACAACAGTTGCCGCAACCGCCATTGTCCCAAGTGCCAGGGACACAAGAAGGAAGAATGGATCCGGGCAAGGGAGGCAGATTTACTAAAGGTCTCTTACTTCCACGTGGTCTTTACCCTGCCCAGTGGGCTGAACCGGTTATGTCTATACGAGCCAAAATTGGTGTACAACCTTTTGTTCAAAACAGCCTGGAGTATCATTGGAGATTTTGGTGCCAACCCCAAGTTCCTGGGCGCCAAGATGGGAATGATCGCCATCCTGCACACCTGGGGGCAGAACCTCTCGTTGCACCCACACCTGCACTGCATTGTTCCAGGGGGCGGTATTGCTAAATCTGGCAAATGGAAACCCACCAAGGGCAAGGGAAAGTACTTGTTTCCTGTAAGGGCGATGAGCAAGGTGTTCAGGGCCCGTTTTGTAGCTGGCCTACGCAAGGAGTTGGGGAAATCGAAGTCCCGTTCTTTTTACGAAAGTCTGTTCAAAAACCAGTGGGTCGTCTATTGCAAACGTCCATTCTTTGGACCCTCGCAGGTAATAGAATATCTAGGGCGCTATACCCATAAGATCGCGATAAGCAACCATCGGATAAAAAGTCTTGAAAGTGGAAACGTTCGATTTATGGTAAAGGACTATCGACACGGAGGTAAAAGAACGATACTCGAACTGCCCGATGCTGAATTTATAAGGCGTTTTTCGCTGCATATCCTGTCTAAAGGCTTTACCCGTATCAGGCACTACGGCATCTTGAGCAGCTATTATAAAAGAACGATCATCCCAGGATTACAGGAAGAGCTCGGTAAACCAGAATTTAAAGCAACGGAGCCTTTAATGCACCGCAGGTGCCCGGTCTGCAAGCAAGGAAACCTCGTTACCATCGCGACCTTCCCTGCCCGTGGGCCACCGCAACACTGGCAAGAACAAATCAAAAAACAGTTAAACAGACCTAATGAAAAAACGTGAATCCCGACGTAATGGGACTTCTATGGCCAAAACGTAAGAAAACGACCAGATAAAACTAAAAAATAGAGAAGAGAAACTACAACATGTAAAGTGCGCTTTGATTCCTTGGCAAAAACAGAAGCCAACGACCCCGAATCACGAAAGACCAACTACTGAAAATCCATTCCAAATTAGACCAATCCCCATAGAGGCAAACCGAAAAGCTCCGGTTCAGTCAACACTGCATTCATGTTGGGTCGTACCGACCACACGAATGCTTAGTTATTGTGCAACGTTTTTATTCTGATGTCCAATTAATCACAAAATCCATCATTTCAGATAATCGGTTCGTTTCCATTTTTTGGTCGTTAAACCAATGGTCACAATTTGGATATACTTTGTAAGTCAAGTTTTCTTTTCCTTGTCTTAAAAACTCGATTTCTGCATAATCAATTCCGGTAATTGGCGAATTTTCATCAAATCCGCTTGATACTAATAAAATTGGAATATCCAACTTTAACATATTTTCTAAAGGCACGTCGTTGCAAAAACTCGCCCATCTTTGGTAGGTATGTCCCATCCAAAATTTGTCGGTCGTTTTTGGGTTCTCGTATATTTCTCTGAATTTCTCTTGTAAAATATCAATATGAACTTGGGCACTATCTGCTGAAATAATTCCCTTTTGTGCTTTCAACCTCTCGGCTGTGACGAAATCGTAAAATTGGTTAAGACCGCCACCGACTATACTAACAATTTTAGTTACTTTTTTATTTGTTAATGCAAGTTTAGGTACAACTTGACCGCCTTCTGAATAGCCAATTGGGATAATATCATTTTCATCGACTTGAAGCTCGTTGATAAGAAAGTCAATAACCTTTGAAGCGGAATTTACTCGCCAATCCAAACTCAATTTTTCATTGTAGCCTTTTGAGGGTTTGTATTCTTCAGCAAATTCCTCGAATGAATTGACGTTCAGACTGTCGAGGAATGGTGTTGCAGGCTTACTAATTTGGACAACGTGATATTTGGCTGAAAGTTTGTCAAATTTAAAGGGAATACTACCGATAATCTGTGAAGTACCGTCATTTTTTTTGATATATGACTTTAATGGAAAATTGCCAGATCCATCCAATAATATAAGTAATGGCTTTTTGGTTTCAATTCCTTTTTCGGTTACGTAGAAATTTATATCTCCCAATAAAGTATCTTTTATGGAAAAATGTTTAAGTCCATAATCTGTTGGTAATTTAGGCTGACCAAGTGCAAAATTAATCGTAAACAGGGTAAGGAAATGGATAGCAATTTGTTTCATTATTCTCGTATTTCATTAAATGACGGATGTTTTTTTTCAAATACAACGTTTATATATATGAGCCGTGGCTTGCTACGGCACGAACCTCTCCAAATATAAACCGGCTTTGGAAAATTCGCAGGATTTTCCAAGTGAGGACTGACCAAGCCGAAGCTTATAGCATCCATGAAAAAGCAGAAAGTCCAGTATCTTTAAAGTTCACCAAAACAATAAGTTATGAAAACTGAACAAACTGCTCAACCAAAGTTATACATTGGCATCGACATCCACAAGCGGAGTTGGAAAATTCACTGTGCGACCGATTTGTTTTCTGGTAGGTCGTTTACGATGCCACCCGAACCAGAAGCATTGAAAACCTATGTCAGGAAACATTTTGCGGACCATGAAGTGGCAACAGCCTACGAGGCAGGTTGTTGTGGTTATCATGCCCATAGAGGCTTTGAGGGTTATGGATGGCGCTCATTGGTAGTGAATCTAGCAGACATTCACCGCAAGAGAAAGGAGCGTTTTACCAAAACTGATAAGATCGATGCGCAACTGATAGCAAGAGGATTGAAGGATGGAAGATTGGGCGGTATCCACATTCCAGAAGTGGATCGCGAGCAGCTTCGAAGTCTTTTTAGACGGCGTAACGATCTGGTCAAGAATTTTAGGCGCATAAAGAGTGTTGTAAAAATGCAGCTGCTTTATTTTGGGATCAGTGTTCCAGAGGAGTTTGACAATGACCATTGGAGCCATAACTTTAGACACTGGCTTAATTCAATGGCTTTTGCCAACCCCACGGCACGCGAGACGCTTGATAGCAGGATGCGCAGTTTTAGATTTATAGATAAAGAGCTTAGGGACGTCTCTACAAATCTGAGGGCTTACTGTCGCAAGCATTATAAGAAAGATTATTATTTACTTCGCAGTATCCCCGGAATCGGAGGTATCGTAGCCTGTGGCATCATTTGCGAACTGGGCGATCTGCGACGTTTCAATAACATCAAACATTTGGTGGGCTATGTTGGTCTGGCACCAGGTGTCCATCAAAGTGGCGACAATCAAAGAGCCACAGGTATTACCATCCGAGCGCATCGTTTAATGCGGAGCTATTTTATAGGGGCTTCATGGCAGGCCATACGTACAGATCCCATAATGCAGTCCTATTACCGAAAGCATGTAGGTAAGAACGTAAAAAGTATCATAGTCAAGGTGGCCCGTAAATTATTGAGTAGGACCTTGGTGGTGATAAAAACAGAAATACCATACACCATAGGTGTCATAGAATAATATAAACCAATAACTAAGCTCACAAAAAAGTAGCAAAGCCTGTATCACAAAACACCGTAGGTGAACCAGATTAATAGGTATCACACATTTTTAGCAAGTGGCCAGGTTTATTATAACTCACAATCATACAGATGCTGGTGACCATCATGTTTTGGAATGGATCACATATAGGATGCGGAGTAAGTTATTTAAAGGCATTGGAATATTGATAATCCTATCGGAATTATCAACATTCCAACACCACATAATCATCAATATGAGATAATTAAAAAATAAATATTAACTTTGGAGAACTAGGCTAGTGCTTTTCATAGGATACGGTGTTGAACTAAACCTAAAGGTAGCTTCACGCGACGTTTCCATCACGATTCACTACCTTTAGGATCAAGGTTTAATGTAATACTCAATATTATGAAAAAAAAATGACACCCTCATTGAAAGGGCTATTATTTCGGTTCCTGGGTTTGCAGCACTCTACCACAAGCTCAAGCGTTCGGTAGAACTCTCCGGCAAGAGCCAGAGCACCCTTACCAACTATGCCCGCTGTCTGGCGCACATCGGATTCCATTTCAACTGTAGTCCACTTGATCTGGATCAGGAGCAGATCCTGGATTATCTGCACGTTTTAAAGTCACAGCACAAGACTCCATCCGACAGTTTTTTCAAGCACACCGTTTATGGACTTCGCTATGCCTACCGCATCTTTGGGATGAAAGAAATGCGGGTCATACTTCCTTCCATTGAACGCCCCAAGAAACTCCCCGTGGTATTGAACCAAAGGGAGATAAAACAACTGCTGAAGACCCCAAAATTGCTTAAGCATCGATTGGTTCTTGCCATGCTCTATGGTTGTGGGCTCCGCAATTTTGAGCTTCGCAACCTTCAGCGTAAGGACTTGGATTTCGACAGGAAGATGCTGCACGTGCGCCAGGGCAAGGGTCGCAAGGATCGCTACGTTCCCTTGTCCGAGATGCAGATCCGTGGCCTAAAGACGTACTTCTTGGCAGAAAACCCGGTCACTTGGTGCTTTACTGGCAATGACAGGACAGGTAATCCAGTTAAAATTTCCTCACAAGGGGTACAATGGATCGTCCGAGAGGCTCGCAAGCGCAGCGGAATCCCAAAGGAAATTACCGCCCATATTCTGCGCCATAGCTATGCTACCCATCTTTTGGAGATGGGCCTGGACATCATGAGCATAAAAGACCTCTTGGGGCACGCAGATATCCAAACGACCCTTATCTACCTCCATGTGGCACAATCGGGTAGGCAAAAGCCGTTCAGTCCGTTGGATAGGCTTTATGGCCGATAGAGATGTCCTATCCCGATTATGAAGTAGCGCACGTACTGGAGCGCAACAGGGAGCACCTTGCCCATTATTGTGCCAACAGTTGGCAGGTTCGCACCCTTCACGCCTTGCGCAAGTGCCGCACTGCCGCCTTGGGCGGCCATATAGATCGTTGCGACAATGCGAGGTGCCATAAGCTTCATCTTAGCTACAACAGTTGCCGCAACCGCCATTGTCCCAAGTGCCAGGGACACAAGAAGGAAGAATGGATCCGGGCAAGGGAGGCAGATTTACTAAAGGTCTCTTACTTCCACGTGGTCTTTACCCTGCCCAGTGGGCTGAACCGGTTATGTCTATACGAGCCAAAATTGGTGTACAACCTTTTGTTCAAAACAGCCTGGAGTATCATTGGAGATTTTGGTGCCAACCCCAAGTTCCTGGGCGCCAAGATGGGAATGATCGCCATCCTGCACACCTGGGGGCAGAACCTCTCGTTGCACCCACACCTGCACTGCATTGTTCCAGGGGGCGGTATTGCTAAATCTGGCAAATGGAAACCCACCAAGGGCAAGGGAAAGTACTTGTTTCCTGTAAGGGCGATGAGCAAGGTGTTCAGGGCCCGTTTTGTAGCTGGCCTACGCAAGGAGTTGGGGAAATCGAAGTCCCGTTCTTTTTACGAAAGTCTGTTCAAAAACCAGTGGGTCGTCTATTGCAAACGTCCATTCTTTGGACCCTCGCAGGTAATAGAATATCTAGGGCGCTATACCCATAAGATCGCGATAAGCAACCATCGGATAAAAAGTCTTGAAAGTGGAAACGTTCGATTTATGGTAAAGGACTATCGACACGGAGGTAAAAGAACGATACTCGAACTGCCCGATGCTGAATTTATAAGGCGTTTTTCGCTGCATATCCTGTCTAAAGGCTTTACCCGTATCAGGCACTACGGCATCTTGAGCAGCTATTATAAAAGAACGATCATCCCAGGATTACAGGAAGAGCTCGGTAAACCAGAATTTAAAGCAACGGAGCCTTTAATGCACCGCAGGTGCCCGGTCTGCAAGCAAGGAAACCTCGTTACCATCGCGACCTTCCCTGCCCGTGGGCCACCGCAACACTGGCAAGAACAAATCAAAAAACAGTTAAACAGACCTAATGAAAAAACGTGAATCCCGACGTAATGGGACTTCTATGGCCAAAACGTAAGAAAACGACCAGATAAAACTAAAAAATAGAGAAGAGAAACTACAACATGTAAAGTGCGCTTTGATTCCTTGGCAAAAACAGAAGCCAACGACCCCGAATCACGAAAGACCAACTACTGAAAATCCATTCCAAATTAGACCAATCCCCATAGAGGCAAACCGAAAAGCTCCGGTTCAGTCAACACTGCATTCATGTTGGGTCGTACCGACCACACGAATGCTTAGTTATT
>NZ_JALKAU010000056.1:0-25000 GCF_023015735.1 Gelidibacter sp. F63206 | reverse complement strand
CGGTTCGGTCCTCCATTTAGTGTTACCTAAACTTCAACCTGCCCATGGGTAGATCACACGGTTTCGCGTCTACCACTACCAACTAAAGCGCCCTGTTCAGACTCGCTTTCGCTACGGATCCGTGGCTTAACCACTTAACCTCGCTGGCAACGGTAACTCGTAGGCTCATTATGCAAAAGGCACGCCGTCATCCCGATGAATCGGGACTCCGACCGCTTGTAAGCGTATGGTTTCAGGTTCTCTTTCACTCCCTTATTCAGGGTTCTTTTCACCTTTCCCTCACGGTACTGGTTCACTATCGGTCTCTCAGGAGTATTTAGCCTTAACGGATGGTCCCGCCAAATTCATACAGGGTTTCACGTGCCCCGCACTACTCAGGATACCACTATCTAAGCATTACTTACCCATACCGGGCTATCACCGTCTATGGCCACGCTTTCCAACGTGTTCTAGTTCATCATGCTTCGAATGTCGTGGTCCTACAACCCCGATACCGCCTTAACGGTACCGGTTTGGGCTAATCCGCGTTCGCTCGCCACTACTTACGGAATCACTTTTGTTTTCTTCTCCTCCGGGTACTTAGATGTTTCAGTTCTCCGGGTTTGCTTCCCGATAAATCGGGATACCATATCTTCAATATGGTGGGTTGCCCCATTCGGATATCTGCGGATCGATCTGTATGTGCCAGTCCCCGCAGCTTTTCGCAGCTTATCACGTCCTTCATCGCCTCTGAGAGCCTAGGCATTCCCCATACGCTCTTATGTAGCTTATTGTACTTTTTGTCTTTTAATGAGTTTGCAGTCATCCCTTAGCTCGTAAACCAGGAACGACCACGTGTTACTTGATACATCCCGAAGGATATATCCGTAATATTTTTTATGTATCTTTTTTCAATATGTCAATGAACGTTTTCCTTGAGAGAAAAGAACAGAGAAAATAGAGCATAGACCAAGTCTATTGTCTTTTTTCTTTATTCTATCTTCTCAGAGATAGTGGAGAATATCGGAGTCGAACCGATGACCTCCTGCGTGCAAGGCAGGCGCTCTAGCCAGCTGAGCTAATCCCCCGTTTGAATTCAGAACTTTGAATTCAGAACCTTGAATTATGAATCCCAACTTCCAGAATTTCCTTTTCCATAGTAGTTAGTAGTCTCAGGCAGACTCGAACTGCCGACCTCTACATTATCAGTGTAGCGCTCTAACCAGCTGAGCTATGAGACTGACTTAGGCCCTTAACCCCCTGAACGGGAACTGCCAACGGCAATTGCCCTAAAGAGCGCTGCGCTCCCCGTCCGAACGTGCCTTTCCGGCGCGGGCGGGTAACCAGCTGAGCTATGAGACTCTACTATAGTATATCATTAAATCAACAGCGGGAGAACAAAACATCCCTTTTCCAATATCATTCCATGGCCGTCTTTCTCTAGAAAGGAGGTGTTCCAGCCGCACCTTCCGGTACGGCTACCTTGTTACGACTTAGCCCTAGTTACCAATTTTACCCTAGGCCGCTCCTTGCGGTGACGGACTTCAGGTACTCCCAGCTTCCATGGCTTGACGGGCGGTGTGTACAAGGCCCGGGAACGTATTCACCGCAGCATGGCTGATCTGCGATTACTAGCGATTCCAGCTTCACGGAGTCGAGTTGCAGACTCCGATCCGAACTGTGATGGGGTTTGTAGATTCGCTCCTGGTCACCCAGTGGCTGCTCTCTGTCCCCACCATTGTAGCACGTGTGTAGCCCAGGACGTAAGGGCCGTGATGATTTGACGTCATCCCCACCTTCCTCACAGTTTGCACTGGCAGTCTTGCTAGAGTTCCCGACATTACTCGCTGGCAACTAACAACAGGGGTTGCGCTCGTTATAGGACTTAACCTGACACCTCACGGCACGAGCTGACGACAACCATGCAGCACCTTGTGGATTGCCCGAAGGAAAGACCGTCTCTGGTCCTGTCAATCCACATTTAAGCCCTGGTAAGGTTCCTCGCGTATCATCGAATTAAACCACATGCTCCACCGCTTGTGCGGGCCCCCGTCAATTCCTTTGAGTTTCATTCTTGCGAACGTACTCCCCAGGTGGGATACTTATCACTTTCGCTTAGTCACCCATCCGCCAGGCGGACGGACAACTAGTATCCATCGTTTACGGCGTGGACTACCGGGGTATCTAATCCCGTTCGCTCCCCACGCTTTCGTCCATCAGTGTCAATACATTGTTAGTGATCTGCCTTCGCAATCGGTATTCTATGTGATATCTATGCATTTCACCGCTACACCACATATTCTAACCACTTCACAATGATTCAAGACAACCAGTATCAAAGGCAATTCTACAGTTGAGCTGCAGGATTTCACCTCTGACTTAATCGTCCACCTACGGACCCTTTAAACCCAATGATTCCGGATAACGCTTGGATCCTCCGTATTACCGCGGCTGCTGGCACGGAGTTAGCCGATCCTTATTCCTACAGTACCGTCAAGTCCCGACACGTCGGGATGTTTCTTCCTGTATAAAAGCAGTTTACAACCCATAGGGCCGTCTTCCTGCACGCGGCATGGCTGGATCAGGCTTGCGCCCATTGTCCAATATTCCTCACTGCTGCCTCCCGTAGGAGTCTGGTCCGTGTCTCAGTACCAGTGTGGGGGATCCCCCTCTCAGGGCCCCTATCTATCGCTGTCTTGGGGTGCCGTTACCACTCCAACTAACTAATAGAACGCATGCCCATCTCTTACCCATAAATGTTTAATGCACAACCAATGCCGGTCGTGCATACTATGCGGTATTAATCCAAATTTCTCTGGGCTATCCCACTGTAAAAGGTAGGTTGCATACGCGTTACTCACCCGTGCGCCACTCTCATTATCAGCAAGCTGATAAATCCCGTTCGACTTGCATGTGTTAGGCCTGCCGCTAGCGTTCATCCTGAGCCAGGATCAAACTCTTCATCGTTGTTCTTTTAGAGTGCCGAGGCACTCAGTACTTTTCAACGACCAAAGGAAATCCAATTCTTGGTACTCAAAATGGCTTGTTCTCTTTTTTTGTGCAAAGCACCGTTTCCAATGCTTCGCTACGCTGTCAATCCAATATGTTAATGAACTTGTTTCTCTTTTTCCTCAGCGAACCCAATCGCTAAGCGGGTGCAAATATACAACCCTTTTTTAGATCCACACAATGTTTTTGAAAGTTTTTTTTGAAAGTTTTTTTCACACTCCAATCAACCCCTAAAAACACCATTCCAATGAACCCTCTGCCGCTGCCAACGTTGCCGTTTTTTGCGGCTGCAAACATACAACCTTTTTCCGATCCGCAAAACATTTTATCGAAAATATTTTGCTTTCTTTTTCCAAGGATGTAAATGAACTCTTTCCCTGCCCTCGGATCCATGGGACCCTCGTTTGCGGGGTGCAAATATACAACCCTTTTTCCCTTACCGACAAAATAAAATCGAACTTTTTTTCAACTATTTTTCTTCCCGCTGGAAATGAACGCCTTAGGCCGCAGGGAAACCATGGCGGCCAATGGCCAGGGAGGCGCGGACGGGCCCCGCGTTAGCGATGGAGCCCTTGCCTGAACTCTTTTGCGGACGCCAAAGCGGCCGGAAAAAGTGAGGGGCGAGAGCGCGGTGGGCTGCCCCTTCGGCAGAACAAACGCCCAAAAACCAAACAAACCAGCTCTCCTATATATAGGACACTATGACTTGTTTTATATAATTCATCAAAACACTCATATATATAAGGAGGAAGCAAATCAATGATTACTTCAAACTCCCCTACTCTTCGCAACGTTTTATTACCGATAATATTTATACCTCTATATATATTGTATGAAAGTATTTAACATCTTATCTTTGTCATCCTAAATTAGTACAAGAGATATATGATTGATATAACGCTACCAGACGGAACTGTTAAACCGTTTGAGAATAATGCAACACCAATGGATGTTGCCAAAAGCATAAGTGAAGGGTTGGCCAGAAATGTTATTTCTGCAAGTTTCAATGGGGCTACTGTAGAGACGCACACCCCATTGATCACAGATGGCGCATTGGTATTGTATACCTGGAATGACAAAGAAGGCAAAAAGGCTTTTTGGCATTCATCCGCTCACGTTTTGGCCCAGGCACTTGAAGAGTTATATCCTGGCGTCAAACTTACTATTGGTCCTGCTATTGAGAATGGCTTTTACTATGATGTGGATTTAGGGGATCAAACGATTTCTGACAAGGACTTTAAGACTATTGAAGATAAGATGCTGGAGATTGCCAGAGGAAAACACGACTTTAATTTACGATCAGTATCAAAAGCCGATGCCTTATCATTATATAAGTCTCAAAACAATGAATACAAAGTAGAGCTGATTGAAAACCTCGAAGATGGCACAATCACTTTTTGCGATCATTCAACATTTACCGATTTATGTAGAGGTGGACATATTCCGAATACTTCGATTATCAAAGCGGTCAAAATCATGTCGGTTGCTGGTGCGTATTGGAGAGGTGATGAAAACAATAAGCAACTAACGCGGGTTTACGGGATTTCATTTCCAAAGCAAAAGGATTTGACCGAATATCTTCACTTACTTGAGGAGGCAAAAAAACGCGATCACAGAAAATTGGGCAGAGAGCTAGAATTGTTTACTTTCTCAACTAAAGTGGGTCAAGGTTTACCTTTGTGGTTACCAAAAGGTGCCGCTTTAAGAGAGCGACTTGAGAATTTCTTAAAGAAAGCACAGAAGAAAGCGGGGTATCAAATGGTGGTCACTCCTCATATTGGACAGAAGGAGCTTTATATTACTTCTGGACATTATGAAAAATACGGCGCTGATAGTTTTCAGCCCATTCTGACTCCCAATGAAGGTGAAGAATTCTTATTGAAACCTATGAATTGCCCTCATCATTGCGAGATCTATAATGCCAAACCATTTTCTTACAAAGAACTTCCTATACGCTACGCTGAGTTTGGAACGGTTTACCGTTATGAACAGAGTGGCGAATTGCACGGTTTGACACGTGTAAGAGGCTTTACCCAAGATGATGCGCATATTTTTTGTACGCCAGATCAGTTGGATAAAGAGTTTAAGGATGTTATTGACTTGGTTCTTTATGTGTTTGGTTCTTTAGGATTTGAAAACTTTAAGGCGCAGGTATCATTAAGAGATCCAAATACGCCTGAAAAATATATAGGTAGTGATGAAAACTGGGAGAAAGCCGAAGCTGCCATCCTTAATGCAGCGATAGACAAAGGCTTGGACTATGTGGTAGAAACAGGTGAAGCTGCTTTTTACGGTCCTAAGTTGGATTTTATGGTGAAAGATGCTCTGGGAAGAAACTGGCAATTAGGCACGATTCAAGTAGATTATAACCTACCTGAACGATTTGATCTTACCTATAAAGGTAGTGATAATGAATTGCACAGACCCGTCATGATTCATCGCGCACCTTTTGGAAGTATGGAGCGTTTTGTGGCGATTTTGTTAGAGCACACCGGTGGAAATTTCCCACTTTGGCTCATGCCAACTCAAGCAATAGTGCTGTCAATTAGTGAAAAATATGAAAAATACGCCGAAAAAGTTTTAAATGTGCTAGAAAATAACGAAATTCGCGCCCTCGCAGATAATAGAAATGAGACTATTGGCAAGAAAATCCGTGAAGCGGAAATGGCTAAAATCCCATACATGATTATCGTTGGCGAGCAAGAAGAAAATAAAGATATGATAACCGTACGACAACATGGCGGAGAAGATTTAGGCATGATAAGTGCAGTAGACTTCGCAAAGGTTGTTGAAAATGAGGTGAAAAAGACATTAAAAACCTTTAAATAGAAAAATTAAGTTTAACTAAAAACATATAAGCCATAGCAATTCGTAGAAACAGAGGTAGCTTCAGAAGAACTGAAAAAGAGGAGCAACATAAAATTAACAGAAATATTAGAGCCGAAAACGTAAGACTTGTTGGAGATAATGTTGAAACCGGGGTATACACCACTAAACAAGCTTTGGCCATTGCCGAAGAACAGGGTGTTGATTTGGTTGAGATATCGCCTAAAGCTGATCCGCCCGTTTGTAAGGTGATGGATTACAAGAAGTTTCTTTATGAGCAAAAGAAACGCGACAAGTCATTAAAGTCCAAAGCGACCAAAGTTGTTGTTAAAGAAATCCGTTTTGGACCTCAGACAGATGATCACGATTACGAATTCAAAAAGAAACACGCAGAAAAGTTCCTAAAGGAAGGCGCAAAACTAAAAGCTTTTGTGTTTTTTAAAGGTCGTTCTATTGTGTTTAAAGAACAAGGGCAAATATTACTATTGAAACTAGCCCAAGATCTTGAAGAATATGGTAAAGTTGAACAAATGCCAAGACTAGAAGGAAAGCGTATGACGATGTTCATAGCCCCTAAAAAGAAGTAGCTTCGACAAGCTCAGCTACCAAAAATCAATGATAAATAACGCACCATATAAGGGTGTTTGAAGATAATAAGCGAAAAGTAAATTAAAATTTAGGAGAAAATGCCGAAAATGAAAACAGTATCTAGTGCTAAGAAACGTTTTAAAGTAACGGGCACTGGGAAGATTAAAAGAAAGCACGCTTTTAAGAGTCATATCTTGACCAAAAAATCTAAAAAGCGTAAGAAAGCCTTAACTAAAATGACTTTAGTTCACGAGGCCGATATGAACAATGTTAAAATCATGTTGCGTTTAAAGTAACTCGATTTTAATCGGTTAAAATAAATTATAAACCCTGGAGTTAGGCTCAATGATTAACGATTGCAAATTTTCGATTTGTGAAGTTAATAAGACAAAGTGTCAGTAATAGACCGCCTACTACAAAAAAAAATTAAGAAATGCCAAGATCAGTAAATTCAGTAGCAAAAAGAGCCAGAAGAAAAAAGGTTCTTAAACAAGCAAAGGGATACTTTGGAAGACGTAAAAACGTTTGGACAGTAGCCAAAAATGCGGTTGACAAAGCGATGTTATATTCGTATAGAGACCGTAGGGTAAAGAAAAGAAATTTCCGTTCATTATGGATTACGCGTATCAACGCAGCAGCCAGATTACACGGAATGTCTTATTCAAAATTCATGGGAGGAATCAAAGCTAACAATATCGCATTGAACCGTAAGGTTCTTGCAGATTTAGCAATGAACCATCCAGATGCTTTTGAAGCCATTGCCAAAAAAATAAAAAAATAGGCGTTTCGCCAAAATAACAAACACAATTCGCTTATAAAAAATCCGATTCTTAATTGAATCGGATTTTTTTTTGAACTGCAGAAAGTCTGTATTTTAATTCAAAACGGATTCCTGTCCAAACATAGATGGGATACGCATGTTTCACGACGATTCAATAGCAATCAATTTTAAATTCGTTTAGCAATACTACACTAATAAAATGATGCTGTAGAGGAGAGAAAGAGTTATCGTAAAAGTAAACCCTCCTTTCTATCTTGCGGAATTTCAATTACCGATACTACAATCCAAAGCTAATCAACCTTGCTCGTCTATCCAGTCGCTTTTTTCAATTATATATCGTCTAACCCTACAATGACGTTCTTGGTTGAAAAACTCCTTCATAGGTTTCATGAATTTTTCCAAAATTTTTGCCGAACCAATATTTTTAGTATTGACGTCGGCTGCGACCCTGTCAACATTCAAGCTGTTAAAATAATGATCTATCATTCCTTTTGCAATTTCGGTTCCGTATCCTTTTCCCCAATAATTTGATCTAAAACGATAGCCTAGCTCTTTATCGTTTTCATCATTGGTTAAAAACAGACAGAGCCCAATCATCTCAGGATTACCTTTTTCAAAGATTCCACATGTATATTTCGACCTACTTAGATCACTCCATTTTAAATTCAGATTGTCATAGAATTTATCTAATATCTGACTTTCGGAAAGTCTTGCTTGAGGAATTGGGTTTATAATTTCAGGGTCAGAAAGCAGTTCAATATAATTGATCTTGTCTCTACTTTTTAAACCCCTAACCACTAACCTTTTTGTTTCAAAAATTTCCAATCTCCAATCAACTTTGATTAAATTCGTATAGCTATTTTTTATGAATAGCATAAATTTTGAGTTCCTCCGTTTTGCCTTCCAATAATTCATCTCCTAAAGAAATAGCTTCGTATTTATTGTTCAAATTCAGCTTTTTGAATAGTTCATCAGAGATGAGCAAGGATTCATTATACTCATTGCATTTCTCTTGTATTCGAGATGTAGAATTAATGACATCACCATGATAGGCAAGTTCCTTTTTTACGGTGCCAACCTCGGCAATAATGATTTTTCCAGTATGCAGTCCAGCTTTAAACTCTGGCTGAACCCCATACTTTTTTTGGTAGTATCTGGTATGTCTTTTCAACTTTCTATCAAAGTCAAAGAACAGTCTGATGCAATTCAATTTTCTAATACCCCGATTAGGCCTCCAACTCAACACGGCCTCATCACCTACATATTGGTAAATTTCCGCATCATATTTATTAATAATCTTATTTAGATAAAAGAAACAATCCTGAATAAGTTGGCTGTATTTTAGATGTCCTAATTCCTCAGCATGTGCTGTGGAAGATTTTAAATCCAAAAACATGAATATCCGTTCCACTTCTCGCGGATTTCTATATCTGCCAATGAGCATTTTAAAGATGATGCCCTTTCCAAACTTATCATTGGCCAATCGCAAAAACGAAAACAACAAAGAACAAATAATGAAATAAGCAGTGACCATCCAAAATATTTTATTGGAAATCCACCATCCCCTGTGATTTGGGAAATTGATATTGAGATAATCTTCAGCCAAAAAAGCCATAATACTCAATGAGAAAATAAGAAATATCAGATAAATAAGCGATTTGATAAGCAGGATCAAGCCCAGGTTTAAAGCTTTTGATAGAAATTTATCAAAAATGTATTCAACTATCGTATAAACAATAGCGACCATAATTCCTAAAGCCACTCCAAATAAAAGATATTCAGCAACCGGATATACCTTGCTGGCGTCAATAGCCTCCACCTGCTCTTGCTCTCTGCCCAAATATCTAATGAGGATAAAAAGACAAAATGCAAACGACCAATATAAAACGGATGCGAAGAATAGCTTGAAAAATTGTTTAATATAATATAGCATGCGCGGTGGATGTTAGCACTTATTTCTTAATTTCATCAATGGCTGCCTTAAACTCTTGCCAATCGACCAATCCATCGCCATCCTTATCATAACCTTCAATAAGCTTACTGGTCACCAAACCTCTTATCAGGCCGCTAATTTCTGCCTTCTTAAGTAGCTGAGCGATTTCTTTTTTGGAAAGTTTACCATCCTTGTCGTTATCAAAAAATGCAAATGCTTCCTCAGGTGTCTTGAAACTGTTAGAAATAAGGATTTGAATTTTATTAAGTATAGTTTCCTTAGTAGACATAATTTGATTTTTTTTAAAAGTAAGAAATAATACGGTTCTATAAGTGCTCATTTGACAACAATAGGCGCTGCCTGAGTGAGAGTTTATTATCGTATCACTGAAAGAAGGTTTTTAAAACAGGTAATTCTCGTGGTAAATCTGAAAACGGCTTTACTGTGAATAAAGGGCAATATCTCTAAACGAAATGTAAAAACGTCCATATATGAACTCCGATCTCAACAAAAACGTTCTTCTATTAGGTCTTCTGTTTTTTCTTTTTAGCAGCAGGAAACAAGACATTATTTAAAATCAATCGGTAACCTGGGGATGTAGGATGTAGCTCCAACTCAGTCTTTGGGTCGCCAACTTTGTGCGTATAGTCTTCAGGATCGTGTCCGCCATAAAATGTAAAAAAGCCTTTTCCTTTGATCCCATGGATGTATTTAGCTTCGCCATTGGTTTTATTTTCACCCATAATTAGAACGTTCGATTTGATTTCTTCTCTCGTAAAAGAAGTCGTCTGTCCCATAAAACCTTTTACCAAAGCTGTATGATTTTGACATAACATGGTAGGAATGGGATCCCATTTAGCGGAATAGTCCATGAGTGTAAAGTAATCAGTTAACATAGGAATTTGACGTTTGGAAGTCATATCAATGGACGAAAACTCATAAATATTAGGATTTCTTTCCAAAATAAAATCCTTAAATGCGAAGGTTTTACTATAATCGATTTTGCTTTGATAATTCGGATCACTAGGGTCGCCATCAAACATCGGCTCACAAATATCAACACCTTCTGCCGACAAGGCAATGTCAAAACTGTCGGTGGCACTGCACATGGCAAACATAAATCCGCCACCAACCACATAATCTCTAATTTTCAGGGCCACTGCCAATTTTTGTTCCGACACCTTCGCATAACCTAGTTTGGCCGCCAATGCTTCGGCTTGTCTTTTTTCTTCAATATACCAAGCAGCCGATTTGTAGGTTCTATAAAACTTGCCATATTGTCCGGTAAAATCTTCATGGTGGAGATGCAGCCAATCGTAAAGCACTAACCCATCATTCAATACTTCTTCGTCGTAAATAGTTTCGTAAGGTATTTCGGCATAGGTCAACACTAAAGTCACGGCGTCATCCCATGGTGGATTCCCCTTGGGAGAATAGACGGCAATTTTAGGAGCTTTTTCCAATACCACGGATTCCATATTTTGCGAAGGGCTGTCAATAAACTCCAAAATTTCCTCGGTTTTCGCATCTGAAATCACTTCGAATGAAATACCTCTAATCTGACATTCTCTACGAATTTCTTCAAGGTCGGGCAACAAGAACGATCCTCCCCTATAATTGAGCAGCCATTTCACTTTCAATTGTTTTTCGAGTGTCCAATAGGTCATACCGTACGCTTTAAGATGGTTTTTTTGACCTTCAGCATCCATAGGAATAAGAATGTACGAGGCAAAGGATTGCACACTTACAAGAATAAAAAATAGGATACAAACTGCTTTTTTCAAAATAAATGAAGATTGTGGTTCGATGTGATAAATTGATCATGATGACTAATCGCACCTCTATTTAAAGGAAGTGGTTTTTATCAATGGAAAGATAAACAAAAATAAAGCGTCCCTAAAATGCTTTAAGAAAATATTGGATAAATCCCACCTTAAAATTCCTCATTCTTGCCCGAAAGCAGACTTGCTACAATTTTAGTACTTGGAAATTGTTCCAGAATAATTTTCAAGAAAACCGTTATTGGGATGGACATGATCATTCCTGCAATTCCCCAAATATAGCCCCAGAACATCAACATCACCAAAACGGCTATAATATTGATGGAAAAGGATTTTCCCATAAATATAGGTTCCAAAATTGACCCGAAAGTAACCTGGACTAACGAGATGGCCAGAATAAAGAAGAACAAGGTGCTTGATGGATCCAATTCCACAAAGGCAAAAATAGTTAAACTAATCACCGCAATAAACGATCCGATCATTTGCACAAAATTAATCACAAAGGCAAATAGTCCCCAGAAAATTGGAAAACTCACATCAAAATACACACAGGCGAGACCGGTAAAGATTCCCGTCCCCAAACTTACCAGAAACTTCACCTTTATGAAAGTGATCAAATCATTTTCAATTTTAAGGAAGGTTTTGACCGCAGTATGTTTTCGTTTCAACAAAGTGACATGTAGTAATTTTTGGACATTGATGGATTCGGCCAGCCAAAGCACGGTAAAGAAAGCAGTTGTCAGGGCCATGCTAATGAATCTCCCCATAGAGCCTACAACAGAGCCAATATTTTTGGTCTCCGCCAATTGAGCCATGATACTTCCATTTTTCCCCAATTGGACACCAAAAAACGTTTCCAATGAGTCTTTTAGGCCTCTAATCTTGCCTTCAGCTTCCTTGAAAAAGGTGCTGTCAGATGACATAATTTGTTTACTGGACAGATGTATCAATTCTACGGTAATTGCCAGACCCAACAAAATAAGAAGAATCACAATAAAAATACTGAGATATTTTGGCACACCTTTTTTCCCCAACCAACGCATCAAGGGTAAAAACAAGAGCGCTATAAACATGGAGAATACCAATGGAATAAAGATGAACGATAGGATTTTTAGCAAATAAAAAACCAAAGGCACAACAATAACCAGCAATAATAAATTTGTCGTACGTCTTTTATCCATGGGTAAAATTCTAATTATCAGCTTGCAAAGATAATCTTAAACTCTTAAAGAAATTAAAGAAAAGTTAAGGTTTTAGAATGGCACATCATTATCGTCGACATCATCCATTGAAGGTGGATCAAATGCATCTGATGCCGAAGGGAAATTACCAGACTTAAAGGTATTGTCATTGGCCGCCGCATTCATTTTGGAATGGAATTCGCCAAATGGTGTGTCAAAATCATCAAGGTTATCAAACTTACCAAGATGTCCAACAAACTTCAACCTGATATTCTCCAAGCCACCATTTCTATGTTTGGCTACAATGAATTCCGCTTGACCTTCCGTAGGAGAACGCTCTTCATCATCCCACTCGTCAATTTTGTAGTATTCGGGTCTATAGATAAACGATACAATATCCGCATCCTGTTCAATTGCTCCTGATTCACGTAAATCAGATAATAATGGCCTTTTACTGCCGCCACGGGTCTCTACCGCTCGAGATAGTTGTGAGAGGGCAATTACGGGAAGGCTCAATTCCTTTGCCAAAGCTTTGAGGTTACGGGAGATAGTAGAAATTTCCTGCTCCCTGTTTCCGCCTTTCTGGCTTCCGCCAGCAGTCATCAATTGAAGATAATCGATAATGATCATTTTAATGCCGTATTGTGACGCTAAACGACGTGCTTTTGCACGCAAATCAAAAATAGAAAGTGACGGGGTATCATCAATAAACAAAGGTGCTTTCTCTAAAGCTTTCACCTTAACATTTAACTGTTCCCATTCGTGCTTCTCAAGTTTCCCTGTTCGCAATTTTTCAGAAGAGAGACCTGTTTCACTAGAGATCAAACGGGTGATCAACTGCACTGAAGCCATCTCTAATGAGAAAAACGCCACCGGAATATTATGCTCAACCGCGATATTTCGAGCCATGGAAAGGGTCAAGGCTGTTTTACCCATCCCTGGACGAGCTGCCACAATGATCAAATCGCTCTCTTGCCATCCCGAGGTTAATTTATCCAATTTATCAAAGCCTGATGGAATACCGCTCAAGCCCTCCTTATTGGAAATATCTTCAATTTTCTTTTTCGCTTGAATAACCAAACTTTGGGCAGTTTCCGTAGATTTCTTGATATTTCCTTGGGTCACTTCATAAAGCTTTGCCTCCGCTTGGTCCAATAAATCAAAAACATCTTTAGTTTCATCGTAAGCCTCTTCAATAATTTCATTAGAAATCTTGATCAGACTACGCTGTATGAATTTTTGGAGAATAATCCTTGCATGAAACTCAATATGTGCCGAGGAAGACACGCGTTGGGTCAAAGAAATCAAATAAAAATCGCCACCTACCAATTCCAACTTTGCATCTTTCTTGAGTTGGCTAGAAACGGTTAATAAATCGACAGGTTCACTGTTTTCAAATAATTTGAAAATAGCCTCAAAGATGTGTTTGTGAGCATCTTTATAGAATGCTTCTGGGCTTAAAATATCGATAACTTCATCTACCCCTTTTTTATCAATCATCATAGCCCCGAGAACAACCTCTTCTAAATCAAGAGCTTGTGGCGGAATTTTTCCTTTTTCTAAGCTAATAATCGTGCTTTTGTCCACTTTATAGCCTTGTATTTGATTTGGTTGTTTCATGAATACGAAAGTAAATAATTTGTAAAGAAAGAAGCCATTTAATTGCACTTCAATCTTAACAGGTCATCAACAATATAACTGTTGATAACTTTATAATATTGTTAATAAGGCCAAAAAAAACCGAAGCCATTAACTTCAGTTTTGATTTTGGTTAAGGTATTGGGGGATTATTATTTATAGACCCCCATATTAGCATATTTATCCATGCGTTTTTGTACCAATTCTTTTGGTGATAAGTTTTTAAGCTCATCATAAGATTTTTCGATTGCTTTTCTGACGGCTAAAAAGGCTTCCTCTCGATTGGTATGTGCACCGCCCAATGGCTCTTTGATAATATCGTCTACCAATTTCATTTTTTTCATATCTGGAGCGGTAAGTTTTAAGGCTTCTGCCGCCTGTTCCTTATACTCCCAACTGCGCCATAGGATTGACGAACAGGATTCAGGAGAAATTACAGAATACCAGGTGTTTTCCATCATCAGCACACGGTCTCCAACACCAATACCCAAAGCTCCACCAGAAGCACCTTCACCAATAATTACACAAATGATTGGCACTTTTAAACGGGTCATTTCTAAAATATTTCTTGCAATGGCCTCTCCTTGTCCACGTTCTTCAGCTTCCAATCCAGGATAAGCACCAGGGGTGTCAATTAAAGTCACTACCGGAATTTTAAATTTCTCAGCAGATTTCATCAAGCGTAAAGCCTTTCGGTAACCTTCAGGATTTGACATTCCAAAATTGCGATACTGTCTGGTTTTGGTGTTATACCCCTTTTGTTGGCCAATAAGCATATAAGACTGATCGCCAATCTTACCTAATCCGCCAATCATGGCTTTATCATCCTTTACATTTCTATCTCCATGCAACTCCAAAAAAGATTCGCCACACAAGGCCCTGATATGATCTAAAGTATAAGGTCTATTTGGATGACGCGATAATTGAACACGTTGCCACGCGGTTAGATTTTTATAGATATCTTTCTTTGTAGCGAGGAGCTTCTTCTCAATTTGTTCACAAGTTTGAGTCACGTCAACATCACTCTCTTCACCAATCACTCGGCATTTTGACAACTGATCCTCTAGTTCTTTTATGGGAAGCTCAAATTCTAAATACTCCATAGAAATTTAAGTTTTAATTATTAGTTAGCCTACAAACCTACGTAATTTTTTCCGTTCAGGTAAAACTACAATATGAAAAAATAGGTATTTATTGGATGACCCTACAAAGGTACGGATAATCAAAGCAACTCTTAAAGATTAATCGATTTAGTGTGTTTTTCGTTTCCTTGCCCTATAGGAATTCACATTTTTTAACACGGCATCCATCATGACAGACAGCAATACTAAACAAGCGCCATAGTAAAACTGAGGTTCCATGGTTTCTGTTTCAGGAAATAACAGCAAGGCCAAAGCTATTCCATAAACAGGCTCCAGATTATAAGAAAGCACCACTGTATATGGACTGATAAATTTCATTACTTTAACCACTCCAATAAATGCATAGGCCGTACAGACAGACGCCAATAAAAAAAGAAACACCCAATCTGACGCAGAAAGCGTGAAAAATTTGATGTCAAATCCTCCTTTAAATAATAGGATAAAAAGCGTCAAGAATGCGACCCCACTAACAAACTCATAAAAGGAGATGACCGTTGCGGAATATTTCCGTATAAAAGTGCCATTAATAACTGCAAATAAACTGGACAATAAGGCCGAAACAACCCCAAGAATGATACCATTGATATATCTCAACTCGCCATGAGTGATTAGAAAGACGCCAAGAACGACAATTACCCCAAGAATAATTTCATACCATACAATTCGTCTTTTATATAAGAAAGGTTCAATAAAAGAAGCAAAAAAAGCTCCCGTAGAAAACATTGCGAGTGCAATGGAAATATTGGATTGCTTGATTGCTTCAAAAAAAGTAATCCAATGTAACGAGACGATGACTCCTGCCGCAAGAAATTTCAGCATCGTTCGCTTATCGATCTTTAATTTGACCTTTTTGAACTTGATATAAAGAAACATGAGTAATCCTGCCATCAACATTCTATACCACACTAATGGGATAGAACCTATAGTGATCAACTCGCCTAAAATAGCAGTAAAACCAGCGATGAAAACTAAAATATGAAGGTGCAGGTAATTCTTGAGCTTAGCGTTTTGCATTGTAGAGGAGAAAGATAGCTAAAATACCAAAAACCAAATTTGGAAGCCATGCGGCGATTATTGGAGAAAAATCAGATTGTTCGGCCAATACGCCAAAAACCTTATCAAAAAAGACATAAACCATGGCAGTTGTAATACCAAAAGCCAAGTTAAAACCCATCCCTCCTCTTCGCTTAATGGAAGATACGGCTACAGCAATAATGGTCAGAATAAAAACGGAAACAGGTAAACTCCATTTTTTATATTTTACAATTTCATAGCGACCAATATTTGAAGAGCCCCGAGCCTTCTCCTTATCTATAAATTCTACCAATTCAGAGTAAGGTTTTGTTTCGGCAATATAATTGACTGGCATTAAATCTTCCAAATCAAAAGGAAATACAGTATCCATCCTACGTTGTGATTCGATGATATCGCCTTTATCTGTGATGTTCCGTTTGTAATAGTTGAACAATTTATAAGTGCTATCTACTTCCGAATAGACTATTGAATTCGCAAAAATTTTATATTTAAGTTCATTTCCCTCTATATGCTCTAAAGTAAAATTATAGCCTCTTTTTTGAACCTTATCAAAACTGCTCACAAATATTATATCAGTATCATTGATCTGCCTAAAAATGTTTTGACCTGGATCTTGATGCCTAGCACTTTTCAAATATTTATAGGTGAATTCGTTAAACCCTTGACTTGCGATAGGTGCCAAATAAAACCCCAAGATCATGGCAAATAAAGAAACAATGGTTGCACCGATAATGTATGGCCTAAGAAAACGCGAAAAGGAAACACCTGAGCTTAAAAAAGCGACAATTTCTGTGTTGTTGGCCAATTTTGAGGTAAACCAAATAACGGATAGAAATAAAAATATGGGAAACAAAAGATTGGCAAAGTAAATCGTAAAATTAAGATAGTACAGGGCCACTTCTCCAAACGGTACTTTATTCTCTAAAATTTTACCAATTTTTTCAGCAAGATTGACTGTAATTCCGATGGGAATAAACAGCAATAGCATCATCAAGAATGTGAAGAGATATCGTTTTAATATGTACCAATCAAGGATTTTCAAGGTCTGTTGCTATTGGTTATTGTTATTAGTTATTTTTTATTCCTATTCTTTATTCCTAAAGACAATTTATTACGTGTTAAATTGTTAATCCTGATTTTGAACCCTAAACTCTATACTCTGAACTCTGAACTCACAACCGTTTATCCATCTGCTTCACCATCATATCTTTCCATGCTCTAAAATCTCCTGCTAAGATATGTTTTCTGGCTTCCCTGACCAACCACAAATAAAATCCGAGGTTGTGAATCGTGGCAATCTGCATGGCCAAACGCTCATTGACGCTAAACAAATGACGCAAATAAGCTTTGGAATATTCAGTGTCCACATAGGTCATAGCCATCTCATCCAAAGGAGAAAAATCAGCTTCCCATTTCTTGTTTTTGATATTGATCGATCCGTGAGCAGTAAAGAGCATGCCGTTTCTGGCATTACGCGTAGGCATGACGCAATCAAACATATCCACACCTAACGCAATATTTTCAAGAATATTGATTGGGGTACCAACGCCCATTAAGTACCGTGGTTTATCCTCTGGAAGGATATCACAGACCACTTCGGTCATGGCATACATTTCTTCAGCTGGTTCTCCTACTGACAATCCGCCAATGGCATTCCCGACGGCCCCAGCGTTAGCAATGTATTCGGCCGATTGCATGCGTAAATCTTTATAGGTACTACCTTGGACAATCGGGAAAAAGCTTTGTTCGTAGCCATATTTGAACGGAAGCTTCTCCAAATGGTTGATGCATCTGTCCAACCAGCGATGGGTCATGTGCATGGATCTTTTGGCATAATTATAATCGCATGGATAAGGCGTGCATTCATCGAATGCCATAATAATATCGGCACCAATGGTTCGTTGGATTTCCATCACATTCTCTGGTGTAAACGTATGGTAACTGCCATCAATATGCGATTTAAACTTAACACCTTCCTCCTTGATTTTCCTGTTTGCAGATAATGAATACACTTGATATCCACCAGAATCCGTCAAAATATTACGGTCCCAATTGATAAACTTATGCAAGCCTCCAGCCTGTTCTAAAATTTTCGTTTGCGGACGCAAATACAAATGATAGGTATTGCCCAAGATGACATCCGCATTAATATCATTTTTAAGTTCTCGTTGGTGTACGCCTTTTACGGAACCAACCGTACCTACCGGCATAAAAATAGGCGTTTCAATAACCCCATGATCTGTAGTAAGCGCTCCTGCCCTCGCCTTGCTCTGAGGGTCTTTTCCTTTTAATTCAAATTTCATACGTGGCAAACCTACATCTTTTTTAATTCAAATTGAAAATTTTCAAGCTGAAGGAAGATGTTGTTATATTTTAAAAATTGTATTAGGCTGGCAAAGATAAACAATGCCGCAATTAAGATAAGGACCTCTTGTTAAAAGTTTCAAAAATCTAACCTGTTCATAAATTTTCAAATGGATTTCGGTCAAAAAAGTTCGATAAATATCAGATATGTAATTGTTAGCAAAACAGCAACATTCGTTAATAAGTGCGCCAATTTGCACTTTGTTTCGGGGGTTAAAAAGACTACTTTTGCAGCGTAAAACTAACTTTTAGAAAATGTCAAACACACAACAATTAGAAGATTTAACAACACAGGTACGCAGAGATATTCTCCGTATGGTACACAAGGTGAATTCTGGACATCCAGGAGGCTCATTAGGTTGCGCAGAATTTTTTGTAGCGCTTTATAATGAGATCATGGATAGAAAGGACACCTTTGATATGGATGGAATAGGTGAAGATCTGTTCTTCCTTTCAAACGGTCACATCTCCCCTGTATTTTACAGCGTATTGTCAAGAGCAGGCTATTTTCCTGTAGAGGAATTAAATACGTTCCGATTGATTGATTCCCGTTTACAAGGGCACCCAACCACGCATGAAGGATTACCTGGGGTTCGTGTAGCTTCTGGTTCATTGGGCCAAGGTATGTCTGTGGCCATCGGTGCTGCACAGGCAAAAAAACTAAACAATGATTCGCATTTAATCTACAGCTTACACGGCGATGGCGAGCTTCAGGAGGGCCAAAATTGGGAAGCGATCATGTATGCTGCGGGAAATAAGGTGGACAACCTTATCTCTACCATAGATCTTAACGGACAGCAGATTGATGGATCCACAGATGATGTTTTGCCAATGGGCAGTCTTAAAAATAAATTTGAGGCCTTTGGTTGGACTGTTGTAGAAATAGAACAAGGCAACAATATAGAAGCCATCTTAAAAGGTATGGCGATTGCCAAATCAAAGACAGGACAAGGAAAACCTGTTTGTGTCCTTTTAAAAACAGTTATGGGCAATGGTGTTGATTTTATGATGCACACCCACGCATGGCATGGAAAAGCACCAAACGATGAGCAATTGGCCATCGGATTGGAACAGAATGCGGAGACGTTGGGGGATTATTAAAGTCCACACCTAACCTCCCCAAAGGGGAGGAATTGGTTCAGTTAAATAATTATAAATAATATTAAAACATAAAAGTCCCTCCTTTGGAGGGATTTAGGGAGGATATGAAAACATACACAAATACAGGAAATAAAGACACACGTTCAGGATTTGGAGCGGGATTGACAGAATTGGGACAAACCAACGATAAAGTTGTTGCGCTTTGTGCCGATTTGATTGGCTCGTTAAAAATGGACGATTTTAAAAAGAACCATCCAGAGCGTTTCTTTCAAGTAGGAATAGCCGAAGCCAATATGATCGGAATGGCTGCTGGCCTTACCATTGGTGGAAAAATTCCTTTTACGGGAACTTTCGCCAACTTTTCAACCGGTCGTGTTTACGATCAAATTAGACAAAGTGTGGCCTATTCGGGCAAAAACGTCAAGATATGTGCCTCGCATGCAGGTTTGACACTTGGTGAAGATGGCGCAACTCACCAAATTTTAGAAGATATCGGATTGATGAAGATGTTGCCGGGAATGACCGTCATCAATACCTGCGACTACAACCAAACAAAAGCGGCCACGATCGCCATTGCAGAGCATCAAGGTCCAGTCTATTTGCGTTTTGGACGCCCTTCAGTACCTAATTTCACTGCAGAAGACCAAAAATTCGAAATTGGAAAAGCAGTACAATTAACGGAAGGCAAAGATGTGACCATCGTTGCTACTGGTCATTTGGTTTGGGAAGCTCTTGAAGCTGCAAAAACTCTAAACGAGCAAGGCATTTCAGCGGAAGTCATCAACATCCACACCATCAAACCTTTGGATGATGAAGCTATTCTAAAATCAGTCAAAAAAACCGGATGTGTGGTTACTGCTGAAGAACACAACTATCTTGGCGGATTAGGCGAGAGCGTTGCTCGTGTTTTGACGTTGAACCATCCAACACCACAAGAATTTGTGGCTACACAAGATACTTTTGGAGAATCTGGAACGCCAGCGCAGTTAATGGAAAAATATGGCTTAAACAGTGCTTCTATCATTAAAGCAGCTCAAAAAGTAATCCAGAGAAAAAAATAAATGGATTGCTAATTGAGTTCACTTTTAGAGCGATAATTACATCTCATCAACACATTAATATCGATATTGGGCTTTCTTTAATTCAATTTAAAGAGAGCCCTTTATTTTTACGGATAAATTAAAAACTCATTACCAAAATAAATCGTGTTTGGCAGCGTTTTTGATTATATCGAACATCAAACTTAAAAACAATTAATATGAAAATCTTAAAAAAATTTCAAGAACAGTTCAAAAGTAAACATGGCATGAGGAGGAATTTGGTATTGGCAGGTTTTGCCATAGCAGCATTTACCTTTTCCACTACTGCCCAAAATGGCGACGGATTTGGAATCAAAGCAGGTTTAAACTATAACGGGAATGGCGATTACTTCGAATCGATAGAGGCCAACGCCAAAAGTCCTGACAAAAACGTTGGATTCCATGTGGGCTTATACGGTAAAATTGGAGATCGATTTTATTTTAAGCCAGAATTGGTCTATACCCAAACCAAGAGCGAGTACAGTAACGATGCTTTTAAGATGAAAAAAATAGATGCTCCAATGTTATTTGGTGTGAAAATTTTAGGACCTGTCAGTGTTTTTGCAGGCCCATCATTACAATACATTATCGACTCTGAATTTGAGGGTATTACTATTAACGACATTGAGAATGACTTTACCGTCGGTCTTAATTTTGGTATCGGACTTAATTTCAACGGATTTGGAATTGATTTAAGATACGAAAAAGGTTTGAGCGAGAACCAAGCTACTTTTGGTATCCCTGAAAGCAGGATTGATACCAGACCTGAACAATTGATCTTAGGCATATCGTTTGCTCTATAACAACAAAAAAGGCTATCGCAAAACCGATAGCTTTTTTTTATCTATACCTGTACTATCAGGATTTGATTGATTTATTCATTAGCACTATAATCTATTTTAACATCATCTTGTAGATGATCAAAGACCTCATTATTATCAGAATCTACATACTTCAAGGTCTTAATGGTGATGATTCCATCGGTCTCAACACGACTTCTTAAAAACTCATGCTCTGCAAGCACTGGTTCTTCTTCGCCGATATTCGTATCGACTGTATAAGTCTGCCTCGTCATTTCATTCTTGGTCAATACACGGTCGCCATCATCGTCCGGATCCAAAAAGTTTGGAATACCATCACCATCGGTATCGTCGTCATATAGGTTCTTATTGCCATTCAAATCTTCCATATAGGAAGGAATGCCATCACCATCGTGATCCAGAACCTCAGATTGGTATAATTCAAACGTAAAGATCAAATTGGAATAAGCCGGAATACTGCCTTTAGGCTCACTATAATAACCCAGTCCGGAAGGCAAGAACATGATGCCAAGACCATAATTAGTATACGTTACCGTGCCGTCACCGTTTTCAACGAATCCCTCAGATGTTTTGAACTCCGGAATAACCTCCCTCCATCCAGGGATTAAGGTCATTAGATCAAACTCTATTGGGGTAACGGTGCCGTCAAAAGATGTTCCATTTGGAAGAAGTCCAGTGTAATTCATTCTCACATTATCTGAGAAATTCGGATTTACGCCACCCCCTTCATTAAGCTCTAAAATATAAAATTGATATTCTACATCTAAATATGTTGTTGTTTTAGGATTGTCAATATCCACGGCAACACTCAACATTTGGTTGTAATCAGGATCTGGCATATCCAAATAGTTGCCATTGTCGTCTTTTGGCAATTCCGTTATTATAATCTCAGAAATACTATGATCATCTGACCCTAAAAAGTTACCACGGTTGTAATAGTGGGTTTTCAAATACTTCTGCAAGGAGTCAAAGTCTGCAACCTGTTGCTCGGTACGATCTCTTTCTGGAATCAGATCAATAGAATTGTCATCATCTTTATTACAAGAGGACAATAGGGCTAAAAAACATAAAGTTGAGAGGACGTAGGTTTTTAATTTCATCAATTTAATTTTATTCATTTTCAAAAGCAAAACACAATACACTTAAAAATCATTACATTGAGCAAACAAAAAAGGCTGGCAAAGAATGATTCAATATTGCTTATTTTTGCCGGCAAGATACGATAATATAATATGTTTGCACAACAACATTAACGTAGATTTAAAAATTAAAATATGCGAATCGATAAATTTCTTTGGTGTGTCCGATACTATAAAACACGCACCCTTGCCACAGAAGCTTGCAAAAAAGGACATATCAAAATTAACGGACAGGCAGTCAAACCCAGCCGGGAAGTTTATGCCACCGACAAGGTAGAATTACGCAAAAACCAAATCAATTATCAACTTATCGTCAACGATATTCCCCCAAGTCGTGTTGGCGCAAAACTAGTGGACATTTACATAAAGGATACGACGCCAAAAGAAGCCTTTGAAGCACAGGAACTCTTAAAATTTTCAAAAGATTATTATCGAAAAAAAGGGACAGGCCGGCCTACCAAAAAAGACCGACGCGATATTGATGATTTTTATGAGACCAATGATGACGATTAAAAAGAACGCTTTATTTATCTTTGAAAAAATATGAACCACAAATGACAACGTCAAAACAAACCATTCTAAGCCATCAGGAAATCAACCATAAAATAAGACGTATTGCCTATCAGATTTATGAGAGCAATGTGGATGGCACTGAAGTTATTTTAGCAGGAATTGATTCCAATGGCTATATCCTTGCAGAAAAACTGAAATCCAATTTGGATAAGATCTCCGATTTAAAATCGGTGTTGTGCAGGGTCACCATTGATAAGAAGAACCCCCTCACTCCTATTTCCACTTCGGTTGCTGCGGCAGATTATAAGAATAAATCCATTGTACTTATTGACGACGTTCTCAACTCTGGGAGCACGTTAATCTATGGTGTAAAACATTTTCTGGATGTTCCGTTACAACAATTCAAAACGGCGGTACTTGTCAATAGGAACCATAAGAAATTCCCAGTGAAAGCCGATTTTAAGGGTATTTCCCTTTCCACTTCACTACATGAGCATGTAGAAGTCATTTTAACCGGGAAAGCCTATGAAGCCTATTTAAAATAAATTGGCTACAATTTCTTTCGCAATCGTCTCAATATTTTTACCATCCGTGACGACGGTTTGATTGCTCTGATTGTAATAAAAAGAACGTTCAAAAAGATGTTTCCCAATAAACTCGGTCAACTCTTCATCTGATTTAAGATGTGCTATCAAGGGGCGCTGTGCTTTTTCTGGATTCAATCTTTTGACAAGATTTGGGATAGAGCTCTTAAGATAAATACTGCGTGCTCCCTCAGCCTCTAAAATGGTATCCATATTGTTGCCATAACATGGTGTCCCACCCCCAAGTGACAGGACGGTATCCTTCAGCTGTAAGACCTCCTGCAAATATAAATGTTCTTTTTTCCTGAAATAGATTTCTCCTTTGGTTTCGAAAATCTGAGCTATGCTCAATTTCTCTTTTTCTTCAAGATAATCATCCAAATCGATAAAGTTGAAATTGACCATTTCTGATAGTTTCTTACCTACTGAAGATTTTCCAGACCCCATATATCCAATTAAAACAATACTCATAAAACAGCTTATAAATTGATTCTTAAAAACATAGCCAATGGCTTGGCAAAAAAACAAAAAATTTTTCAAAAAAAGGGTTTGAATATTAATAAAACCTTTTATATTTGCACCCTCATTGAAGAAATGACTCGATAGCTCAGTTGGTAGAGCATAACACTTTTAATGTTAGGGTCCTGGGTTCGAGCCCCAGTCGGGTCACTGGTAGAGATACCAATTAAGAACAAAACCTTGCTAATCGTATGATTTGCAAGGTTTTTTGATTTTTACCAGTTTAAATGATATCATATTATATCATTTAATTAGTTCACAATTCGTCAACATAGGTTTTAAAATCGTCAACATTCGTCAACATGTCAAAAATGTGACTTATATTTATACTCATACAGTATCTAGTTGATTTGACAATAAGAGATTGTATAAATATTACAACAGTTGTTAGCCTCTGTTGTCCATCAACAATATGATAAGGTGTATAACCCCGATCTTTTATTAACCAACCTTCATTATTCCAGTGTTTCCAAATTTCTTCATCCACTTTTTTCAAAGTTAACACTCCAGTGTAGTGCATTTTATCAGAAGGTAGATTATTAATATCTTCCCAAAAATCTTTTAATTGTTTTGTTGACCATGCATAACCTCTTTGATAATCTGGGATTTTAAAAATCCCATCTTTGAAAATCTTATTTAATGACTCCAGTTCTTTCATTAGTAATTCTATAATTGATTTAATAAATGCTGGAAAAAATCATATCGAGCTCTTCCAAAAAATTGTTTATAAATATCAGTCCCTAGGGTTTAGCTCTTGTCATTATTGCAGTAATAACAAACCAAATGGCAATTGTCATCTGAATATGTTCCAAAAGGGTCGTTTCTGTCAATTTCTAAATTTAACCCTCTTAATCCTCCGCCACGCACACGACTGCCTTGCAATATTTTATTATTAACCTGAGTTCGATTAAAAAAGGACGAGTTGATCTGTTTTTACGGTATGATATTTAATACTTGGCTTTTTTGGCAAGAAACTATAGGCTATCA
>NZ_JALKAU010000055.1:0-32767 GCF_023015735.1 Gelidibacter sp. F63206 | reverse complement strand
TGAATTGCGTGCCTAATGTCTTCCAATTGTCGCTCATGCCCAAAAATCCATGGAGAAAAATAAAGGATTGGCCTTGGCCTAAAATAGTGGAATGGAGATTCATGATGATTTTTGATTTTTGATTAACGATTGTTGATTTATGACCGATGACCGATGACTGATGACTGATGACTGCCAACTATTTCAACTGTCTCAAATACATATTGATTACATTTTCAATGCCCAAATACAAACTTTCAGAAATTAAGGCATGTCCAATTGAAACTTCCAACAAATCAGGAATATTCTGCTTGAAATATTTGATATTATCTAAAGATAGGTCATGCCCTGCATTTAGGCCCAGACCCAGCGCACTGGCTAAAATAGCGCAATCTCTATAAGGTTTAATTCCCATTTTATCCCCGAGACTGTAGGCGTCTGCATAAGCTTCAGTATACAATTCAATCCTATCTGTTCCCGTAGCTTTTGCACCTTCGATTTGCTTCATTACAGGATCCACAAAAATAGACGTGCGAATCCCGTTCTGTTTAAATTCTTTGATGACGTCTACCAAAAAATCTTTATGTTTAATCGTATCCCATCCAGCATTTGAGGTAATGGCATCTTCAGCATCAGGCACTAAAGTAACCTGAGTAGGCTTCACCTCCAAAACCATATCCATAAATTGACGGATCGGATTACCTTCAATATTAAATTCAGTATATACTTCTGACTTTAAATCATACACATCCTGATAACGAATATGTCTTTCATCTGGTCTTGGATGGATGGTGACGCCTTGGGCGCCAAACTTTTGAACATCTCTCGCAAATTGAACCACATTTGGAACATCCCCTCCTCTCGAATTTCTAAGGGTTGCAATCTTATTGATATTTACGCTCAACTTTGTCATAGCTTTTATTTTAAAGAACAAAAATACAAAGTAGATCATGCTTATTGTTGTTATTTTTAATTATTTTGCAAGAACAAAACCAAGAACATGCCCTTAAGAGAATATATTATTAATGATATTAAGCCACTCAACATTAATGATAAGGTAAGCGACCTTAAATTGATGTTCAATGAGCTGACGTATTCTCATATTCCAATCGAAAATAATCAGGTTTACCTTGGATGTATCTCCGAGACGGATGTCCATTGTTTTGACGGCAAAGACACTATTTTGGAATGCAGTCATTCTTTAGAAGGATTTTTTGTGAGGATAGACACGCCTTGGTTGGATGTTCTGGAAACCTTCGCCCATAATTCCTGCAATATTATGCCAGTATTAGATACTCAAAACAACTATTTAGGCTATTACGAGCTCAATGACATTATTGGAAGATTTAATGAAACCCCATTCTTTTCAGAGCATGGCGGCACTTTAATCATTGAAAAAGGCATTCAAGATTATTCGTTTAGTGAAATCTGCCAGATCGTAGAATCCAATGACGCAAAAATTTTAGGTGCGTTCATTTCGAAAATGGAAGATGATCTGGTTCAAATCACACTTAAAATTGGCAGTTTAGGGCTTAATGACGTCATACAAACTTTTAGAAGATATAGTTATAATATCATATCCGGCCACGAAGAGGACACCTATATTGAGAATTTAAAGGAGCGTTCAGAGTACTTGAACAAATACCTTAATATGTAGATCTATGAAAATTGCTATTTATAGTCAGAATTTCAAGAATAAAGAGACATGCATAGGGACACTTTTGAATTATTTGTCGGAGAAGAAAGCTAATGTTTTTATAGAGAATCAATTTTATAGGCTTATTGACAAGCATTTTGACCTAAAAAACAATTATAAGGAATTTGAAGTTTTTCAAACACTCGACAATTCCTTTGACCTGCTCATTAGCATTGGTGGCGATGGCACTATTTTAAGGGCTATAACCTATGTAAGTGATCTTTCCATACCCATTATCGGAATTAATACCGGCCGTTTAGGCTTTTTGGCAACGATACAGAACAATCAAATTGAGAGTGCCCTTGATAGCATCTACGAAGGTAACTACAGAATATCACAACGCAGCCTGTTAAGTATTGAAACCGAACCTGAAAACAAAGATCTTGTTCAGCTCAATTTCGCACTGAACGAAATAGCCATAAGTCGAAAAAACACCACCTCCATGATTACGGTAAACACGCATTTAAATGGAGAGTATTTAACCTCCTATTGGGCAGATGGTTTGATTGTTTCCAGTCCAACAGGTTCTACAGGATATTCACTAAGCTGTGGTGGCCCGGTAATTTCACCAGAGGCAAAGAGCTTTGTCATAACACCTATCGCACCGCACAATTTAAGCGCAAGACCATTGGTTATTCCTGACGACACCCAAATCCAATTAAAGGTTGATGGGCGCGAAGACTTTTATTTGATTTCATTAGACTCACGAATCGCAACTTTGCATAATAGTACTATTGTTACTGTTAAGAAAGCGAGCTTCAAAATAAAGATGATTGAACTCCATAGTGAGAGCTTTATTGATACCCTGCGCAAAAAACTGCTTTGGGGTGAGGATAAACGCAACTAAACAATAAAAGCTTTTAAATACTGTTTATCTGTAATACAATTTGATTCAAATTGCATTAGGCTAATCTTATTTATTATATTTGCAAACTTTTAAAATTATATGAGATATATCATTTTAATAATATTTAGTGTTTGTTTTATCTCGAACATACAAGCTCAAATTTACGAAGGTGGTTTATTCCTTGGTGGAAGCAACTTTATTGGTGATGTCGGTTCAACAACATACATCGCACCCAACAAGCCGGCATTCGGTTTACTGATAAAATGGAATAGAAGTCCGAGACATTCGTTCAGAGCTTCTCTAATGTTTACGGAATTGGAGGGCATTGATGGACGTTCGAATGATCCGAGAAGAATTGCAAGAAATTATAATTTTAAAAATTCAATTTTAGAATTTTCAGCAGGTATGGAATTTACGTTTTTAGATTTTGATCTTCATAGCACTGATCCTCAAATGACCCCCTATCTCTATACAGGAATTTCAACCGCAAGACATAGCAACTACTTCTTTCAAGGAGGTGTCCAAACCACTGAGAATTCACAAAGTTGGGCTTATGGAATTCCCATGATTGTGGGATTTAAAACAACAACCATGATAGATGGCGTCATACTAGGCGCTGAAATTGGGGTAAGATATACCTTCTCCGATGAAATAGACGGAAGTGTTCCAAACGCTCCTTCCAGAGCAGCATTTAGTTTTGGAAATTTAAACAGCAACGACTGGTATGTGTTTTCTGGGATTACCCTAACTTACACCTTTGGTCAAAAACCTTGTTATTGTAATTTTTAAGTGGATTTAAAAAAACAGATACATACCGACAAACTTCCCAACCATCTGGCCATTATTATGGACGGCAATGGCCGTTGGGCGAAACAGCAAGGGCTCCTTCGGGTCATTGGCCATGAAAACGGCACTAAATCTGTAAGGGAAGTCGTTGAAGCCAGTGCGGAAATCGGCATCAAACATCTTACGCTTTACGCGTTTTCTACAGAAAACTGGAACCGTCCAAAAGTGGAAGTGCAAACACTCATGAAGCTCTTGGTCAAATCCTTGAAAAAAGAGATTAAAACTTTAAAGGACAATGACATTAGGCTCAACGCCATAGGCTGTTTGAATGATTTGCCAAAAAAAGCAAAAGAAGAACTAGAAGAAGTCATAGAAAAAACCAAAAACAATAAGAGAATGATTCTGACCCTTGCCCTGAGTTATGGCTCTAGAGAGGAACTCATAAATATGGTTAAAAAAATATCTGATAAAGTTAAAAATAATATAATTTCAAGCGATTCTATTGACGAATCCATTATTAATAAGCATCTTTACACGCAAAATTTGCCAGATGTAGACTTGCTCATCAGGACCAGTGGAGAACAAAGAATTAGTAATTTCTTGTTATGGCAAATTGCTTATGCTGAATTATATTTCACCAGTATTTTATGGCCCGATTTTAAAAAGCATGATTTATACACCGCTTTGATTGACTATCAAAATAGAGAACGACGATTTGGAAAAACAAGTGAACAACTCAGCTAACAACATGCTTTTGAAAACAATTTTTAATACCTTTCTCAGTGCCCTTTTTCTTTTAGTTTCCTTGGCTTCTTTTGCACAGGAAAGCCCTTTTAGTTCTGGACAAAAATACACCATAGCTGAAATCACCGTTACTGGCGACACTAATTTTAGTGAAGCAACTATTGTTACTTATTCAGGCTTAAGAAAAGGTGAAGTCATCGACATCCCTGGAGAGCGCATCAGTGAAGCTCTTAAAAAACTATGGGGATCAAATCTTTTCAGCAGTATAGATATCTATCTCACCAAGACTGAAGGTGATCTGGCCTATTTGGAGATTAATCTTCAAGATTTACCTGAACTCAACGACGTGGAGATCAGAGGTGTCAAAAAAGGAAAAAAAGAAGCCTTAATAAAAGACAACAAATTAAACCGAGGTGTCAAGGTCACCGAAAATTTGATTACTACAACCAAAAACTACCTTACCAATAAATACAAAAAGGAAGGCTTTTACAATACCAAGGTCACAGTAACTACAACACCTGTAATGGACTCTATTGAGAAAAGCCGGGTCAATATGTTGGTGAACATAGAAAAGAACGATAAGGTTAAAATCAAAGAGATTGATTTTGTTGGCAATGAAAAACTGAGTGACAAAAAGCTCAGAAAAGCTATGAAGCACACCAAGCAAAGAAACTTTTTACGTTTTCTGAAGCGTTCAAAATACGTGAAAGACAATTATAAAGAAGACTTGGTAAGCGTGATTGACAAGTATAAAGAAAATGGCTACAGAGATGCCCGTGTGATTTCCGATTCTATTTACACCAATGAAGACGGTACGTTATCAATAGCAATCAAGATAGAAGAAGGTGAAAAATATACTTTTGGCAAAATTGCTTTTGTTGGAAATACCATCTTTACTGACCAACAATTAGGTGCATTGTTGGGTATTAAGGAAGGAGACACCTATAATGGTGTGGAACTCAAAAAGAGAATTGCCGACAACTCAAGACCTGACGCGCAAGACATCACCAACCGCTATCAAGACAATGGTTATTTGTTCTCAACAATCAACCCAGTTGAAGTTAGTGCAGATGGAAATGTTATTGATATGGAGATCCGTATCTCAGAAGGAAAACCGGCTTATTTTAACAATGTCACTGTTGTTGGAAATGACAAAACCAATGATCGCGTAATCTATAGAGAGTTAAGAACCCGACCGGGACAGCTTTACAGTAAGAGTGCCGTAGTAAGAACAGTGAGAGAGCTTGGTCAATTAGGTTTCTTTGATGCGCAGCAATTGAGTCCGAATTTTAAAAATGCCAATCCTAATGAAGGGACTTTGGATATGGAATATTCCGTTGTAGAAAAAGGCTCCAGCCAAATCGAACTTCAAGGAGGTTATGGTGGCGGTGGCTTTATTGGAACGTTAGGTCTGTCTTTCAATAACTTTGCCATTAAAGACATCTTTAAAGGCGAAGCCTACAAGCCAGTGCCCACTGGTGACGGACAAAGTTTAGCCTTGCGATTACAGGCGAGTCGTTTTTATCAGACCTATAGCTTCTCTTTTACTGAACCATGGATGGGAGGGAAACGTCCAATCCAATTTTCAACCTCTTTATCGCATACCATGCAGTTCTTGTATAACCCAAGAACAAGAGATGCAGACAAAAGCAAGAGCTTTACTATCACTGGAGTCACTGTTGGTCTTGCAAAACGTTTGACGCAGCCAGATGACTATTTCACCTTATCCCAAGCGGTAAGCTTCCAACATTATGATTTACAGAACTATAACACAGGTCTTTTCACCTTTGGTAATGGTTACTCCAATAACTTAGCATATACCGTTGGTCTTAGCAGAAACAATACCCATACAGATCCAATTTATCCAACTGGAGGCTCGAGTTTCTCTGTCACCGCCAAAATGTCCCCTCCATACTCTATGTTCAACAACGTAGATTATGCTGCATTAAAAGAGGAAAGAGCAGGATTAAACCCATCCGACCCAGATGACTACGCTCGTATGGGAGAAATTGATCAAGAACGTTATAAATGGTTGGAGTTCTATAAAATCAAATTTAAAGGCGATTGGTACACTCAAATTATCGATAAGCTGGTCATTAAATCTGGTCTCGAGTTCGGTTTCCTGGGAGCATACAATAACGATAGAGGGGTGATTCCTTTTGAGCGTTTCTTTGTTGGAGGTGATGGTTTAGGAAACTATTCATTGGATGGTAGAGAGTCCATAGCCATGAGAGGTTATCCAAACCAATCATTGTCTTCACAGGATGGTGGAACAATTTACAACAAATTTTCATTGGAACTTCGTTACCCAATTACATTAGGTGCACAAGCAAAAATTTTCGCTCTAGGGTTCGTGGAAGGTGGAAACTCATTTGATAATTTCAAGGACTACAACCCATTCAACCTTAAGCGTTCAGCGGGTGTTGGCCTAAGAATCTTCATGCCTGCATTTGGATTGTTGGGTATTGACTTTGGTCATGGGTTTGATCCTCTACCGGGACAATTAGAGAAAAACGGGTGGGAAACCCACTTTATTATTGGACAGCAATTTTAAGTTTGGCATGGTATTTTCTATTGATACTTTGACGATTTAGTTGAAGTGTTAAAATTTTTTAGAATATATTTCGTTAATTTGAAAAATATTACGCTGATCAGACAGAGTCGTTAAGTTAATCTGTCGTTTTAGAATTTATAGCGTGACCAATAAATGATAAAATATAAACAGATGAAACACAAAGTTCTTTTTTTAGTGACCGTCTTAAGTCTTTTGAGCTTTACTTCAAATGCACAGCGTGGTGTAAGAATTGGGTATATAGACACTGAATATATTTTACAAAATGTTCCAGAATACCAAGAGGCCACAGCGCAGTTGGATGCTAAAGTCCTTCAATGGAAATCTGATGTAGAACAGCGATTGGCCGCCTTGGATCAAAAAAAAACACAGCTAAACAATGAGCGTGTGCTTTTAACCAAGGAATTATATGAAGAACGTCTTGAAGACATCAGCTTTGAGGAAAAGGAAATTTTGGATTACCAGCAAAAACGTTTTGGTCCAAATGGCGATTTGATGATTCAAAAGACTCAGCTGATCCAGCCCATTCAAGATCAAATTTTTGCGGCAGTTCAGGAAATTGCAGGAAGCAGGGAATATGATTTTATTTTCGACAAATCGGCTGACGTCGTTATGTTATATGCCGCAGAACGTTATGATCTTAGTGAGTTAGTTCTGAGAAGCATCACCAGATCATCAAAACGAACGCAGGCACAAACCAAATCAGAACGTAGAGCCGCAGCAGAAGAAGATGTTGTACCTGTAATCAATAAAGAATTGGATGCGCGTGAACAAGCTTTAGAGGACAAAAGAAATGAACGCATAAAGGAGGTTGAAGCCCGAAGAGCAGAACAACAGGCGATAAGAGACTCCATTAAAGCTGATGTTGATGCAAGACGCCAAAAAATATTGGAAGAAAGAGCAAAGTCCAAAGCTGAAAGAGACAACAAAAATAAACCTCAAGACAGCACATCGGTGAAGACTGAAACAAAAAGTAAAACGGCTGAGGATAGTACCAAGAAAACGGCAGCACAAATTGCCGAGGAAAAAAAACAACAACAAGCCGCTGACCGTGCAGCTCGACAAAAAGAACTTGAAGAACGCAGAAATAAAATACTAGAAGAACGTAGAAAAGCAAAAGAAGAACGAGAAGCCAAAAAAAAATCTAAGGATACCGTTCAAAACAACAATAACTAAAAACAATTAATAATTATAACACGTAATACTATTTTAAAAATGAAACATTTTAAGACCCTTTTATTTGCAGGACTACTTTTTATTGGAGCAACAAGTTTCACTAATGCCCAAAGTAAAATTGCTCATATCAACACGCAAGAGCTCATCAAATCAATGCCAGCAATGAAAAGTGCTCAAGCAGAACTAGAAAAACTTCAGAAAACATATGAGACTGAAATTCAAACTATGGCTACTGAGCTTCAAAACAAAATGAAGCAGTATCAAGCTGAGGTTGACAGTAAGACTGATGAAGAAAATGCCAAGAGATCTCAAGAAGTACAAGGTATGCAACAGAGTATTCGTGAATACCAAAACACAGCCCAACAAGACCTTCAAAAAAAGGAATTTGACTTGTTAAAGCCAATTACGGATAGAGCTGAGGCATCCATCAAAAAAGTCGCCAAAGCTCAAGGATTTCAATATGTGTTGGATTCCTCTCCAGGCTCAGGTGTGATCTTAGCTGAAGGAAAAGACCTTATTGCTGACGTTAAAAAAGATTTAGGTTTCTAAACCTATCTTGAATCGAAACAAAAAAATTACAAGGAAAGCCACTTTTAACAAGTGGCTTTCCTATTTTTGTCCTATGAGCACGCAACCAATTGGCATCTTTGACTCGGGTATTGGTGGGACTTCTATATTTAAAGAAATAAAGGCTCTCCTTCCACATGAGCATACCATTTATTTAGCAGATAGTTTTAATGCCCCCTATGGCAATAAAACTAAACAAGAAATAATTGATTTAAGTATTAAAAATACAGAGTTGCTGATTAAAAAAAACTGTAAGCTCGTTGTTGTAGCCTGTAACACCGCAACCACAAACGCCATCACCACTTTACGAGAGTCCTACAACATTCCTTTTATAGGTATCGAACCTGCCATTAAACCGGCTGCTTTGAGTACACAAACAAAGGCCATTGGTATTTTGGCAACCAAAGGAACGCTTAGCAGTGAGTTATTTCATAAAACCACAGATCTTTACAGTAACGGCATCAAGGTAATTGAACAAGTAGGCGAAGGTATTGTAGCACTTATTGAAGCAGGGAGAACAAACAGTGAAGAAATGAAATCTTTACTGAAAACCTATCTTAAACCCATGCTGGAGGCAGATATTGATTATTTGGTTTTAGGCTGTACACACTATCCCTACCTCCTACCATTACTATTGGACATGCTGCCCAACCACGTCAAAATAATCGATTCAGGCCAGGCCGTGGCGCGTCAAACCAAGGCGGTATTAGAACAGCATCAACTTTTAAATACAGTATCTATACACGGTAATAATCAATTTTACACCAATGGAAACATTGATATTTTAAATGATATTTTAGATGGAAAATATGAGGTTCAAAACTTGAGGTTTTAAAATTTGGCTTATTGTTGATAAAACTGAACATTTTATTTAACATAAATCGTCCTGATTCTTGATTCTCTGTTCTCTGTCTATTTTCTATTTTCTATGTTCTATGTTCTATGTTCTCTGTCCCTTATTCTTCCTTAAACCAACCCGAATACTTAACATAATTTTCCGCAATCCGATGGATTTCACCAGAAATCAATTCAGCACTAATATCCTTTACTTTCTTTGCTGGGACACCGGCATAAATACTTCCTGATTCGACAAGGGTGTTTTGGGTAACCACAGCGCCTGCGGCAATAATGCTATTGCTTTCCACAATACAGTCGTCCATCACAATGCTTCCCATCCCTATCAAGACATTATCGTGAATAGTGCAACCGTGAACAATGGCATTATGACCAATAGATACATTGTTGCCAATATTGGTGGACGATTTCTGATAGGTGGCATGTATAACGGCACCATCTTGGATATTGACCTTGTCACCTATTTTAATGTAATGGACATCGCCTCTTATGACGGCATTGAACCACACGCTACATTGTGTTCCGATGGTGACATCACCTACGATGGTGGCATTTTCTGCGATATAGCAATCATCTGCTATTTGTGGATGCTTTCCGTTTACTGATTTTATGATGGGCATATGAATTCCTTTGAAAAAAGGAATCTCAGAAATATAACTGAGATTTCCTTTAGGTTAATGTTATTGCTTGATGATGGTATTTTTCTGTAAAAAATTTAAAATATTTATAAAATAGAACTTCTAAAATGAGATTCCTGCCTTCGCAGGAATTTGTTACTTAAAATAAGACAATAATTCTGATTTCCTGGAAGCGGACACCATAATTTGTTTACCGCTACTCAACTCAACGCTTCCACCCTTCCCTTTTATGTACTTTACAATCTCGTTGACGTTTACCAAATAGGATTTATGTACTCTTGCAAAACCAGATTCGGTTAAAGCATCTTCAAAATACTTCAAGGTTTTACTGACAAGTTTCTTCTTGTCGGTATTTAAGTAAATTTCAGTGTAATTGTCATCGGCTTTACAATAGAGTATGTCCGCAGAGTTCAGAACCTCAAAACCATCTTGGGTTGGAATGGTGATTTTTCCATCGACACTCTTGGCCTTCGTAACCAAAATCTGATCTTGCAAGGCATCTTCTTTGGTTCTAATCTCCATCACATAATCTACAGCCTTTATCAATTCATCAATAGAAATGGGTTTCATCAAATAATACGATGCATGGGCATTGAGGGCGTCCATCGCATAATGATTATAGGCGGTTACAAAAACGGTCTCAAAATTAATATCGCCCACCTTATCCAACAGATCAAAAGCATTGCCATAAGGCATTTCAACATCTAAAAACACCAAATCCAAATGATGATGTCTTATGAGAACCAAGGCTTCTTCAACATTGGCTGCTTCCCCTAAGATCTCAACATTCGGACAGTATTTCTCGAGGTAATTTTTTAGAATTTCTCTACTGGTCTGTTCGTCTTCTACAATGATTGATTTTAGTTTCATAAAAATGATTTGGAAGTTGGAAGCACGAAGTTAGAAGGAAAATAGTTCTAACATTGTATTTCTATACTTTATTATATAATTCATAGTGACATTTAAACTTCGAGTTTCGTACATCGTGCTTCAAACCTATTTAATCCTTTTTTAAGGTCACCACTACTTTTGTCCCTACATCTTCAACATCTTCGAGGTCTTCCACAAAAACATCGACTTTATCTTTATACATTTCATTCAAAATAGCAACTCGTTTTTTGATATTTCCCATGCCTTTTGAGTTTTGTTTCTTCTGATTATCGGTTTTTAATGCTTTTGATCGCTCTCTACCAATCCCGTTATCGGCAACGGTAATGGTAATTTCGGTATCGTTTTTTTTATGGATGTCAATATCAAGATGTCCTTTTTCCAATTTGTAGCGCAGCCCATGCCAAACTGCATTTTCGATATAGGGTTGTAAAAGCATTGGCGGAATCTGATATTCATCAATATCAATGGATTCATCTACAGTAATGGTATAGTCAAACTTATCCTTGAATCGAAAATGCTCCAATTTGGTGTAAAGCTCTAATAGTTCAATCTCCTTTTTTAAAGGAATGAAATCTTCATCGCTATTCTCCAAAACGGCGCGCATCAGTTGTGAAAAATCAGAGAGGTATTTATTGGCGGTTCGTTCATCATTGGAAGCGATAAAACTATTGACTGAATTCAAGGCATTAAAAATAAAATGTGGATTCATTTGACTTCTTAATGATTTCAGTGCCAATAAGTTATTTGCGAATCGTTGTTGTTTGATGTATTTATACATAAAATACGCAGTGACCAATAAGAGCAAAACGCCACCAACAAGTGAGTAAATAATCAATTCCTGTCGTTTATTACGCTCTGTGGTGAGCTGGAATAGACTTTCGGACAGTTTATTATCACTCTCCAAAGTGGTGATGCGATTTTGCTTTTCTGCAATATTTCGGTTAAAACGGGCGGCTTGAGACAGCTCCTGTTCCTTCTTGATATAAAGCTCATCAACAACTTCAGTATATGCCTTATATGTGGCCAAAGCCATCTTATAGTCACCGGCATCATAATACACGTCAGACAGTTTTCGTGTGGCATCCTTTTGCACGATTAAATCCTCCTTTTTATTGGCTTCCTTGATGCTTTTTTCCAAATAAGGAATGGCGTTATCATAGTCTTTTTTAGCAAAATAGGCACTTCCAATCTTATAATTCTGTTTTTGAGAAGTCAGCGGACTTTCGTTATCAATAACCGATTCCGTCTCTATAGCTTCTATATCCCTTAGGGCTTCCTTGCGCAGTTTAATTTCATCATTGTACAACTGATTGGTATTTTGGAAGTCGGCAACCGTCACCTTTTCTTTTACGGAACGCGCTTTGTTTTCTTTGGAGGCCAAACTGAGCGCGTTCTTGAAATAGTCCTGTGCTTGATTGGTGTTTCCAGAAATGTTATAGGTCTGCGCAATTTTCGAATTCAGGTCCGTGATTTTTGGTTTGATCAAATGCTTTTGGGCAACACTAAGTCCTTTTTTGTAGTTTTCAATAGCCTTATCGTATTTCTTTATGGCCACATAGGTATCGCCAAGCCCTTCATATAGGACTGTCAATTGCCAATTGGATAAACTGGCAGTATTCAAGCTATTGTAAAGACCAATACTTTCCTGATAACTTTTATTGTTTCTGTATGCTTCTGCCAGTTTCAGATTGACTTCACTTGAATCAGAATTTTGAATACTTATACGATAATTGGAAACCGCCAAGTCGTACTGTTTCCAATACACATAGACATCTCCCAAAACTTCATAGGCATCGGCATTTTCTTTAGACGACCTACTTTGCAATAACGCCTCGGTAATAAATTGAATGCTTTTTTCGGCATCTTTCTTTTGATAAGCAACTGCAGAGTCGATAAGTGCATTAAAGTTCTGCACACTTCGCTTATACTTAAGATCTGATGTTGATTCCCGAAGAGCCGGTTTCACCTCAACAGAAATGCGCTCATTGCTTGTAATAGTATAGTAAACCGTTTCAAAGTCTTTGTGCCTGATGGCCAGCTCATCACCTTTTTTAACTTGAATTCGGAATTCGCCATCGCTCCCCGTCACAGTATATGCTCCGCCATTGACTTCAATATTGACCTTTGAAATAGGCTTATAGGTATCACTTTCCCTGACCGAGCCCCTTACTATAAATTTAGGTTGTTTACTTTCGTTTTCTTGCGCAGTGAGCTGCTGCGTTGTACAACACAGGATAAGGATCAAAAAATATTTAAGAGTCTTTTGCATACATTTTTAACGGATTAAAAGTACTCGTTTTATTCGACTATTTAAAACGGGTATTTTCAATTTCCTTACTTTCTGATCCAATAAACGACAGTTCGCTAATTCGCTACACCTTTTCACTAATTGATAGAGCACTCTCACTCATTCCAACTTTTTAGATTAGAAAGTTGCAAATAGATTTACGTATCATATAAAAACAAAAAACACAATGAAAACGATTTTAAAAACCACAGTCTTGAGCTTGTGCCTTTTCGGATTTTTATCCTGCAATGGGAACTCAACAAAATTACCTACTTCTAATCTATCACTTGCAGAAATTCCAATCCATATTCCAAACAAACAATATATAAAGGTAGCACTGCTTTTAGACACAAGCAACAGTATGGACGGCTTGATTGATCAGGCCAAAGCGCAACTTTGGGAAATTGTAAATGAACTCTCTTATGCCAAATGTGATGATGCCAAGCCAAATCTACAAATAGCACTCTATGAATATGGCAATGACAACCTTAATGGCGATGAAGGTTTTATCCGACAGGTATTACCATTTAGCAGCGATTTGGACGAGATTTCCAAACAGTTGTTTTCATTAACCACCAACGGCGGCAATGAATACTGCGGACAAGTTATTCAAACTTCTTTAAAACAGTTAAACTGGGGAAACAACCAAGACGACCTCAAACTCATATTTATTGCAGGAAACGAGCCGTTCACACAAGGTAAAGTCAGCTATAAGGATGCGGCTAAATTGGCCGTTGGCAAAGATGTGACGGTCAATACTATTTTTTGCGGTGATTATAATCAAGGAATCTCGAGCTACTGGAAGGATGGCGCCGATTTGGGAAATGGCGATTATATGGCCATCAATCATAATCATAGCACCATTTATGTTGCTTCGCCTTATGATGATAAAATATTGCAATTGAACCAAAAATTAAATCAAACCTACGTGGCCTATGGTAGTGCAGGGCGTCAAAGAATGACCTTACAGTCAGAACAGGATGCCAATGCCGAAACCTACAGTAATGCCAATGCAGTAAGCAGAACGGTGAGTAAAAGCTCGCATTTGTATAAAAATGACACTTGGGATTTGGTGGATGCAGAAAAGAATAAATCGTTTAAGTATGAAGATTTAAAAGACAACGATTTGCCAGCTGAACTTAAAGGAAAATCAACAGCGCAAATTAAAGCCTATGTGGCCAAAAAAAGTGAGGAGCGAGAAAAAATTCAACAAGAAGTTCAAAACTTAAATGAAAAACGCAAGGTCTACATCCTTCAACAACAAAAAGAAGATGACAACGGATTGGAGAATGCCATGATAAAAGCCATCAAAACACAGGCAAAAAAGAAAAATTATTCCTGGGAATAAATGAGCTTACAAACCGATAAAGATTAATGATAACAGAGGTTATGACTGACGATTGAGGACTGAGAAAATAAATGTTTTCAGTCAAAACCAATGGATAAAGTTTACATCGTTCGGAATTATTTCGCAAAAACCTGCGACAATCTGCGTGGTCTGCGGAAGATATTAGGAATAGGGATGGGCACTAAAATTTAGACATTTCGGATGGGTCGTGAGAGGTTAAAAAATAGCGAGGTTATATTAACAATTAACGACCTGCCCGAGCGTGCCATTTCCAGCGCGTTTGAACCTGTTCTAACGAGCGGTACGGGCGGGTTGACGATTAACGAAAATAAAAAAAGCTATTCCACAAAGGAGCATGAAGGTTTCACAAAGAATTTAATAAGTTAAATAAAGAATATCAATTGAAAACCAAGACTCCAGCTGAAGACTGAGACTGTCGGCTTAATTAACCGCTGGACAAGCACAATCATACTTCTTCTTTCTACAATTAAAATTGTATCCAAGTGTCAATTGATGAAAGCCGCCATTATTAAAAACGACAGAATTTGCTTGGTAAGAATAGGTATATGCAAAAACAAAATTCTTATAGTCCATGCCCAGGAAAGGCGTTAAATATTGGAGGTTTTGACTACTGACTCCAGTTCCATTAGCAAACTCAGCACCATCTAAACTTCTCCTATATGAAATACCTCCCCATAATTTACCAAAGTCCATTTCTTTATAAACCTTTGCATTGACATCAATAGAAGATTCCTTGGTACCGTCCCTATATAAAAACATAATAGATGGCTCATAACTCCACTCACTGCCAAGTTTAGAAAAAACATTTCCTGCGCTGAACAAGAAGGTTCTTAGGTTGTCATATTTAAAGATGCCATTGGCGTTAGAATTGATTCCGTCGTTATTCAAAACATTTTTAACTGTAGCATGGGCGTAAAAATTTATAAAATGATAGGAGAATCCAAAATCGATATTAAAATTGGTTGCGCTTTGCTCGATTCCGGTGATCAAAGGGTCAAAACCCTCATCCAAAAAAGTAGTTTCATCTAATTTATATTGAATGGCCCCAGCACTCAAGCCGAAGGATAACATACTCAAGTCAATTTCATTTCGAGAGAACATTAAGTGGTGGGCGTAGGTGAGATAAGCTCCCGTTTGGGAATGGTAGCCATTTTTATCATTATAGACAATAGCACCAACGGCCGATTGCGATTCTCCAATACGACTATTGATACTCATGGTTTGTAAAGCAGGTGCATTATCCTGACCAAACCATTGCTTACGCGCCGTTAATCTAATCTTGGCGCAATTGGCAACACCGGCCATGGATGGGTGGATCAAATAGTAATTATCGGTTAAATAATCTGAATATATAGGTAAACCCTCTTGTGCTTTACTAAACTGAATTGCTAAAATTACAAAGGTGAGTAAACAAAACTTTTTAAACTTCATATTCATTGTTCTTTTCAAGGCATAATTGACTTAACCTTGCGTTTGTCTTTGACCTAAGTCAACAAGAAGCCAATACTACTGTTGGCAACAACACAGGTTAAAGTGTCCGTTTACTTGAGCAGCTTTCTATAAGTGTCAAATATATAAATTTTTGAACTTGATACCCCATCTGCTCCCAATTAAGTAAGATTACATTTATTATTTAACAAAATAAATTGTACAGCCAATAAGGAATCCCTTTCTTTATGCTCCGCTACCCCTTAAATATTTTAAGACTAATTTCTTTAGACCTTGCTATAGTCCTAATTGAACGACAAATATCATTGTCAAAAAACACTGGGTTTCCTCTTTAGATTCCTTATTTTTGCATAAAGAGATGATACTATGCAAACGACAACTATTTCAATACAAAAAACCAATAATCCTACAATATTAAAATTTGAAGCTGATAAGTTTTTGACCAATCATGAAAGCTTTGAATTTAACACAATTGATGACGCCAAGAATTCTCCTTTAGCACAACAGTTATTTTATCTCCCATTTATAAAAAAAGTCTATATATCTGGTAATTTTATTGCTTTAGAACGGTATGATATTGTAGAGTGGGAAGATGTCCAAAATGAAGTTGCACAGCAGATTGAACAGTATATCAATAATGGAAATCCCGTAGTAACCGAGGAGACTATGGAAAGGAAAAAACCAGCATCAATTTATGCTGAGAGTACGCCAAATCCTGCAGTCTTAAAGTTTGTAGCCAATAGACAACTAGTGGCAACGTCATATGAATTTGTTTCTATTGAAGATGCCAAGTATTCTCCACTAGCTACAGAGTTATTCCATTTGCCTTTTGTAAAAAGTGTGTATTTTGATGAAAATTTCATCTCTGTCTCTAAACATGACGTTGCAGACTGGAGCGAAATTACTACAGATTTAAGAGAATTTATCAGAAATTATATTGAAAGCGGCAAGGACATTATTTTAGCAGATGCTCCTAAAGCCCTCAACAAAACCGAAAGTCAAGTTGAAGCCAACTTTGCCGACTATGACGACATCTCAAAAGAAATCATTACGATTCTTGATGAATATGTGAAACCAGCTGTAGCCAGCGATGGTGGGAATATTGAGTTTCAGTCTTACGATCCTGCAACTAAAAGAGTGAGTGTTATTTTACAAGGCGCATGTAGTGGTTGCCCTTCATCAACCTATACTTTAAAAAATGGGATTGAAAATATGCTTAAGCAAATGCTAAAGGATAACGACTTGACAGTAGAGGCTCTAAACGGTTAATTTTAATTTATTATTCTTATCTTTAAGAATACAAGTAAATTATTAATTTAAAACCTATAAAAATGGCAGTATTAAAAGTTATTGAAATATTAGCGAGCTCGGATAAAAGCTGGGAAGACGCTACAAAAAACGGGGTGGATCATGCCTCCAAAACGATTAAAAACATTAAGTCTGTGTATGTAAAGGACCAGAGCGTCACCGTAAAAAATAATGAGTTGGCACAATATCGGGTCAACTTAAAAATAACATTTGAAGTCAACTAAACCATTCAATAGCGCTTAAAGAAAGCGCTATTTTTTTATCTATGAGCGTCCTGACTATAGTTCTCATTAGCTTTGTTGCGCTTGAACATTTCTATTTCCTTGTTTTAGAGATGTTTTTCTGGACAACGCCCAAAGGCATCAAAAGTTTTGGATTAAAATCCAAGGCATTTGCCGAAGACACAAAAGTATTGGCGGCCAACCAAGGTCTGTATAATGGTTTTTTGGCGGCGGGTTTGGTGTTGTCTGTCCTATTGAACGCCATATATTTTTCTTTTTTCTTTTTGTCATGTGTTATTTTTGCTGGTATTTATGGTGCCTATTCCACTAAAAACATCAAACTATTTTATATTCAATCTTTTCCCGGGCTCCTAGCATTGGCAGCCTTATCCTTTTTATAATAAACGAACCTATCCCGTTGTGATTTCCTTTTCAGAATTCATAACTTTGCATCCTAACGATAAAACATAAGATATTATATGGAAATGCAACAATGGATTGACAAAGGCTATGAATTGATAATTAACTTTGGCCCTAGAGTTTTGGGGGCTATAGTAATTTGGTTCATTGGTACATGGGTCATTAAACTTCTTTTGAAAGGCGTTGAAAAAGGAATGAAAAAAGGCAATTATGAAATAAGCCTTCAAAAATTCCTACTCAATCTTTTAAATTGGGCTTTTAAAATAGTTCTTATTATTGTCATCTTAGGCACCGTTGGTATCGAAACCACGTCTTTTGCTGCAATATTGGCTTCGGCTGGTTTAGCTGTCGGATTGGCTTTACAGGGCTCACTTGCCAATTTTGCAGGAGGCATATTGCTCATGATTTTCAAACCTTTCAAAGTGGGAGATTATATTGAAGCTCAGGGTACGGCAGGTTCTGTAAGAGATATCCAGATATTCACCACTAAATTGACTTCTCCTGACAATAAGGAAATTATAATTCCTAACGGAAAATTATCTAATGACAATATTGTGAATTATTCCGCTATGGATTTACGTCGAATAGACTTCGTATTTGGTGTAGGCTATGACTCTGATATCAAACAGACCAGAGACATCTTAATGGAACAGTTGACTTCACATCCTCTCGTATTGGATGACCCTGCCCCTTTGGTTAGATTAAGTGCAATGGCGGATAGCTCATTGAATTTTAACGTCAGGCCTTGGGTTAAAAACTCCGATTATTGGGGCACTTATTATGATATTATGGAAAGTACTAAACAAGCATTAGATGAGGCAGGTATTGATATCCCTTATCCACATCAAGTACATATACGTAAGGAGGACTAAACTTTAGCTTTGGTTCCAATAAAATCCTTTAAATAAAAAGGTTCAAAATAGGCGACATTTTCAATGTCGCCTATTTTGTATTTAGCGCAAGCCAATTTTCCCATTTCCTTTGCAGAAGGAAGCTTGTTTTCAATAAAGACGGCGTTGGGGTGACTTATAATTTCCTTAGTTTTCTCAACTCCATTCCCTATGAAATAGACCTTGTCCTGTTCTAAATATTCTTTAAAACTACTTTCATCCAAAATCTGGGACTGTATCGCTCTTATTTGTTTGTACTGCGAATCATAGACCGCTGCATAAACTTCCATTCTACGGGCATCGAGCATGGGCACAATACATCCGGAATCTATTTGCATTTGATGGGCCAAAGCCTCTAAAGTATCAACAGAAATTAAAGGTTTATCCAAAGAAAAACATAGGCCCTTGGCCGCCGACACTCCAATACGCAATCCGGTATAAGAACCAGGGCCTTTACTTACGGCAATAGCGTCAATATCTTGCGGCTTCAGATTGGCCTCTTTAAAAACATCATCAATAAATAAATGCAAGGATTCTGCATGTGAAAAATTAGAATTATAATCTTCTTTTAATACCAAAATCTCTCCTTCCTTAGAAAGAGAGACAGAGCAATTGGTTGTTGCAGTTTCAATATTTAGTATATATGACACTTCAGTATCTTTAAAAGCTATTTCTTTGCAGCTTCTTGGTCTCCTTTTACTTCTATCTTATCTCCGGGATTCAGGGTTTTGGAGACCACATTATAAGGCCCTGTGATAATCACATCGCCAGCCTTTAAACCTGATAAAATCTCAATATTGGATTCATCCTGAATACCTGTAGTCACAACTCTCAATTTTGCTTCATCCCTATTTTTCACGAAGACACACTCAAATTTTTCTTCACTTCCAGCCCTTGAAAATATCACGTCACTTTCATCCCCTTTTTTATCGTATGTCTTTTTAACTGAAGAGGTGTCTGTTTTAATGACAATAGCACTGATTGGAACAGCAACCACACCTTTTCGTTGCTTAGTGATAATATCAACCGTTGCTGTCATCCCAGGTCGGAATGGGGAGAAATTCTCACCCTTACCTTCAGTCAAGTCTTGATAAGACTCTTCAAGGATTCTGACTTTTACCTTAAAATTTGTGACTTGGTCTGCTGTAAGTGTACCAGCTGCCGAATTGGCTATGGCCGTAACAACACCTTTGAATTCCTTCTTAAGGTAGGCATCCACTTCAACAATTGTAGAGTCTCCAATTTGGACCTTAACAATATCATTTTCATTCACATCAATTTCAACTTCCATATTGTTCAAATTGGCTACCCTTAAGATTTCTGTACCAGCCATTTGCTGAGTTCCGACAACACGTTCGCCCAATTCGACGTCCAATTTGGAGATGGTACCGCTCATAGGCGCATATATGGTAGTTCTGTTCAAATTGTCTAGTGCTTCACTTACCGATGCGCTCGCGCTCTGAACATTATAGTAAGCCGATTGTCGGGTTGCCTGTGCTATTTCATAGGCAGACACCGCTTTGTCCCACTCTGATTTTGAAATAATTCCTTTTTCAAAAAGCTGTTTGTTCCGATCATAACTTAACTTAGCTTCTCTTAAGGAGGCTTCTGCCTGCTCTAAACCCGATTTTATATTCTGATAGGTTGCTTGGCTTCTGTTAACAGCAGATTGGATAAGGTCAGGATTAATCCTTACTAATAAGTCGCCTTTGTTGACCTGCTCACCCTCCTTGAATGGAAGTTCAATGATTTCTCCCGATACTTCACTGGATATTTTTACTTCAGTCTCTGGTTGGATTTTACCAGTTGCTGACACTTTTTCCACAATATTCATAAGGGTCACCTCCTGAGTTTCGACCTCTTTAAAGTTGCCCGTGCTACCAAACCAACCCGCTTTTTTTCCTACAATCAACACCAAGATCAGGAGTACCACTGCGGATATTAAGATTATTACTGTTTTTTTGCTCATAACGGTTAGTTTATTGGTTGTGTTCTAAGTATTAATAGATCGACTATCATTAAAATTTTAATTCCATCGCTGGAATTCCAAAATATAGCTCAAGTACCTTTAATTTGAAAATATAGTCATATTTAGCGCGATTGAGCTCAATTTGGGCATTATCAAATTTCACTTTTGATTGGCTAAACTCAAAAGCATTGGTAAATCCTACATCATAGCGTTCTTTGGCATAATTATAAGCCAATTCCTGCGATTCTAATGCAGTCTCGGCAGCTTCATATGACTTTAAGGCTCCTCTAGCATCCACATAAGCCTGATAGACGGTCGATTCCAAGTCTAATTGGGCCTGCTCCAACTGGTTTTTACTTCTCTCCAAATTAATCTGATTTCTTTTGACATTACTTTTAACTGAAAATCCATTAAGGATTGGAATATTTAAAGAAAGACCATAAGAAATACCATCATTTTGCGATAATTGATCTATAAACGGATCTGCACCTACCTTTCGGGTAATGGTGTTGGGAAATTCTCCAATGACAGATTGCCCTGTATCTTCAACAACCCCTATCTCTTTTATAATTATAGGATTATTTGGATCAACATCCTGAATGAAAGAAGCAGAGTTTGAAAATCTCGTGTCATATCCAAAGAACGCAGAGAGCGTTGGGTAGTAAGCACTTTTGGCTATCTGGACATCTTTCTCAGCCAAAGCCACATTTTGTTCAGCAATTTTGATCTCGGCTCTATTTTCTTTTGCTTTTTCAATGACCTCATAAACGCTTTTCTTTGCGATTCCTTCATCGACAATATCATAACCCTCATCTTCGATATCAAAGTTTTGGTAATCCTTAATCAATAACAATTGGGCCAAGCTGATCAATGACACCTGAACCGCGTTTTCTGCATTGACGATAGCTTGTCTTTCACTGGCGTCATTGGCCCGGATTTCAAGAATGTCTCCTTCTGGCAACACACCTGCATCAACGAGCTCTTGTGTTCTTTTCAACTGATCTTGAGTTATTGTGTTTTGCGACGTGAGCACCTTAAGGTTTGCCTTGTTAAGAATCACTTGAAGGTAATTGTTGGCCACAAACAAAGAAATGTCATCCTCCATTTTGGTCAATCGAAACTGAGCCGCCATTTTCGAAATTTTAGAACGCTGGAGCTCCTTAAAATTTCTAAGTCCGTCAAATAATGTATAGCCAACGCTCACCCTACCGGAAGCAGATAAAAACGTTGTGGTCTGCGCATTATTGGTCAATGGGTTAAAACCTAAACCTGTGTTTTCTGAGACATTTGCGCCCATACTGACTTGAGGCATAAAATTGCCAACAGCCTGTAAATTTTCGATATCCGTCAGCTCCAGGTCCAATAAACTCTGCTTAACCGAGATATTGTTTTCTAAAGCATAGGCCACACATTCTTTGAGTGTCCATTTTTTTACTTGTGCCTGAGAAGTTACTGCTATTAGGACAAGGACTATAAGAATTGATTTTTTCATAATTAACATATAAGTCTATCGATTATTTAAAGTGTTACACCTAAAATGGATTATTTGCTTTTAGCATAAGCCGGAATACCTTGAATTTGATTCCAGACCTTTATTTTATCTGATTTACCAATGCCATTTTTGACTTGTACAAAGATGCCATCGCTAATTCCCAATTCAAGATCTCTTCGCTCAAACTTCTGTTCTCCAACCATTACTTCAACAAAGGGCTTTTGCGTTTGTGGATCAAATTGAACCAAAGCTTCGTTAATTGCCAACACATTCTCTGCTCTGTCCAGAATAATGGAGGCATTAGCGCTCAAACCTGCCCTGATAAATGTAGAATCAATAGATTTTAAAGTGCCTTTGATCTCAAATTGAATAGCTCCATTTTCAACAACTCCTTTTGGCGCGATATAGTCCAATACGGCATCAAATTTCTTATCTTCAATGGCCCCAACGGTGATTTCAAGTGGCAGGCCTTCTTTAATTTTACCGACTTCACTTTCATCGACTTTACCTTCAAAAATCATTTTTTTAACATCAGCCAAAGAAGCGATTGAGGTTCCTTCATTAAAATTATTGGCTTCAATAACCTGATTCCCTTCTTTAACTGGCACGTCCAACACCATTCCGGATACGGTTGCCCTAACTTGAGTCTGGGCAATATTGCCCAACCCACTAGTCGTTCCGGTTTTGACAATATCATAATTCTGACGTGCAGAATTCAAGTTGATTTCTGCCTGTTCCACACTTTGTTTGGTCTGTAAATAAGTATTTTTGATCCCTTCAAAATCGTTGGCCGAAATGACGCCTTTTTCAAACAATGCCTTTTGGCGGTCATAATTAGTTTGTTGGGTCTGCAAATTGATTTTAGCAGTTTGTAAGGCCGTTTGACTTGAAGAAATATTATTCCTAGCGCTTGATAAGGAGGACACATTGGGAATTACTCGAATTTGTGCAATCAAATCGCCCGCTTTTATATACTCACCAGCTTCAATAAACACTTCTTCGATCACTCCAGAAATATTCGATTTAATCAGTACTTCATCCTTAGGGACAATATTTCCCGTAGCCACAGTTTTTACAACAATAGTCTGTTCAACAGGGGTCTCCGTGGTGTAGGTTACAGGATCTTCCTGGTTTTTTCTCCACAAATAAATCAAGGCTATTGCAAACACTGCAACGATAAGTCCTAAAATAATGACTGTTTTTGTTCTTTTCATTTGATAATATTTATTGTTTTTTAGTGGTCAAATGGTGCACCTCCACGATGCTTTGAAGTGAATATTCCCATATTGCAAAGGTGGTTCATCTGATGATTTCTATTATTTTATTCCATTCTTAATGCGTCAACTGGTTTCATTTTAGTGGCACTATTGGCAGGTATTAATCCTGCCAGCAACCCTGACACCACGAGTATAAACAGCGCGATAAAAACAACTGACATACTCACGCTTGGGTTAGCAAAGTTCTCAACAGGCCCATTCATGTCCAATACGTAATTAAGACCCCATATGACAGCGGCTGCAAAAGAGATACCTACCATTCCAGATAAAATTGTAAGGATTAAACTTTCCTGCAAAACTTGCGACTTGATGGTCCACGGAGTAGCTCCTAAAGCTCTTCGGACTCCAATTTCTTTAGTTCGTTCTTTTACGACTATGAGCATAATATTGCTAATACCGATAATCCCTGACATTAAGACAAGTGCACCCACAAAATAACCCACAAAGCTAAGAATGGAAAATAGGCCATTGACCCGTCCAAACGCTTCAGAAAGGTCAAAATTGCCAATTGCCCGATCATCTTCAGGATGTACTTTATGCCTGTTCTTTAAACTCTCAAGTAACTGTGGTTTAAGTGTTGTAATATTTGTACCATCATTGGCCGTAAGTGCCAGCCATCCGACATTATCCGCAAAATTGAATGCTTGTCCAAATGAGGTAAAAGGAACAAAAATAGTATTGGCTTCTTCTTCCTTATCGCCTTGGCTATTGCTCACCTTAAAGGTTCCAATCACCATAAAATTAACACCATTGATCTTTATATAAGTCCCTAAAGTTTCCTCATTCTTATCGTATAAACTCTTCACCACACCTGTTCCAATAACACAAACCTTTCGTTTGGCATTTATATCAGAATAACTCACAAAACGACCTTGAATAATATCCATTGGTTGCTGTTTGATAAATTCCGGATAATCGCCATTGACCTGAAAAGCACCAGTTTTTGTACCTCTAACGACATTATTGGCACCACTATAGCCCCCCAACTGATTTCGTGGTGATACATACTTAAGTTGCGGGAAATCATTTTTTAAACTGGCCACATCGTCCAATTTAAAATTAAAACGGCGTCCCTTAGGCAAGCCTTTATAAGGTTTGGAAGTTTGCTGGGTCCAAACAAACATGGAATTGGTGGCGAAATTACCGAAGTCGGCAGTTACCCCGTTTTTAAGACCATTGGTCAAAGCCAATAACAGCACCAAAATGGTAATGCCCCAAAACACACCAAATGCCGTCAGTAAAGTTCTGAATTTATTTGCATTTAAAGCTTCCAATATTTCGTCCCATCGGTCTTTGCTGAACATATTATTCGTCTCTTAGTGCTATTATAGGTTTAATTTTGGCGGCACGGTAAGCTGGGATAAATCCCGCAATAGCACCTGCAAACACCAACACAAAAACTGTGATCAAGGCCGTATTGAAATCCACTTGAGGATATTTTATAAAGTCGCTCTCTATAAGTGGACCGATGACTTCCAGAAGTCCCAGTCCAGCAATAAGCCCAAAAAGACCTGAGAACATGGTCACAAAAATAGATTCCTGTAGAATCATTCCAACTATAGACATAGGAACCGCCCCCAAAGCTTTACGAATACCAATTTCCTTGGTACGTTCCTTAACTATGATAAGCATAATATTCCCTACTCCAACAACACCCGCAATTATGGTCCCAATTCCAACAAACCAAAACACCGCTTTTATGGTATCCACTAAGGAGTAAATTTTTCTTGCTTCTTCCAAGGTGTTATTTACATTAATAGCGCTGATATCGTCTGGAGCGATTATATGTGTTTGTTTTAAATCATTTTCAATGCCCAGTGAAATTTGCTCTGATAGTTTTACGGCTTCGTTAAAATTATTGGACATCTTTACGGTATAGGTCATATTTCTGATATTATTTCCGCCGTTAAATGCTTTTTGGGCTGTCGTAATGGGCATCATTACTTTACTTTCATCCCGTTCTCCGCCCGGATCGTAAAAGACTCCTATAACTTTAAAATTTATTCCATAAAGGGAAATGTCCTTATTGATGGGATCTTGACCTTTAAATAAATCCTGACTCACCTTATTGCCGATAACGGCCACCTTCTTTGCTCCCACAACATCAGATTGATTTAAAAAACGGCCTTGGCTGATATCTGCATTTTCAATAAATTGGTTGTCGGGTAAAACGCCTTGGATTCTATAATTTCCAGATTCATTTTTATAGTTGACCAATCCGCCCCAAATGGTATAAAACGGCGATTTAAATTCTAAGTGGTCGTCGTATTTATCAACAATATCATTGAAGTCTTGGTTTTTGAGCTGGATACGGCGTCCAGGATTTAATCCTTTATACTCTTTGGTGGTAACGCCTGTCCAAACTGAAATGCTGTTGGTAGCATCCCTTTCAAATTGTGAGGTAACTCCATTCTGAATCCCAGAACTGAACCCTAATAAAATGACCAATATGAAGATACCAGAGGCAACGGATAGGCCAGTTAAGAAGGTCCGGAGTTTATTTTTACTTAAGCTCTCAAAAATTTCCTGCCAACGTTCAATATTAAACATACTGAGTAGCTCTTACTTGTTCAACGAAATTATCATCAATAATGACCCCATCTTTCAAGTTGACAATACGCTTGGTCATTCGAGCAATATCAGGCTCATGGGTAACCAATAAGATGGTTTTTCCTTCATCATTGATACCTTGAATTAGTTCCATGACTTCATTTGATGTCTTGGTATCCAAGGCTCCAGTAGGCTCGTCGGCCAGTAATACTTTAGGATCACTTGCCAAGGCTCTGGCAATGGCCACACGCTGTTTTTGTCCACCGGATAATTCATTAGGTAAATGATGGGACCATGGTGCCAACCCTACTTTATCGAGATAATGCATTGCTTTTTCGATACGATCCTTACGATTGACGCCTTGGTAATACAACGGTAACGCTACATTATCTAAAGCCGATTTATAATTGATAAGATTAAAGGATTGAAAAATAAAGCCTAAAAATTTGTTTCTGTAGTTAGCGGCAATTTTCTCATTGAGATTTTTAATTGGGACATTATCCAAGGTATATGATCCTTCATCGGCTTCATCCAACATGCCCAAAATATTTAAAAGCGTTGATTTGCCCGAACCGGAAGACCCCATTATTGACACTAATTCGCCTTCCTTGACGTTAAAATTAATTCCTTTTAGCACATGAAGCGAATTCGCACCCATGTGGTAGGATTTATGTAAATCTTTAATTTGTATCATAGTAAGACGGTTGCTTCTGCAATGTTACATAAAACAAGACACCTATTATATTAACAAATTGTTAAGACTCATCTTGAATTAATATTAATAAGACTGAAAAAGAATGGATTTGTTACAAGAAAACGTATTTTTTATACCTTTTTCTTTTTGTAGAATTTCAAGTACATAACTAATCCCATACCAGCAACCAATATATAAGGGATAACCATTAAATACACTATACCGTCATTGACACCCTTTGCAGTAGACTGCCCTTCCTCACTTTCCAAAACTGCACGACACATGGCACACTGGGCATTGGTAGAGAAAAAGGTAAACAGTGAAAATAGAATAAGAAAAATGCGAACTTTCATTTTAGACATAATAAGGTGAAATCATAATATAAACAATCACTCCTGAAAGCGCAACATATAACCAGATTGGAAAGGTAATTCGCGCTATTTTTTTATGGCGCTCAATATTATTGGTGATGGCGCGCACATAAGTAATCAATACAAAGGGGATGATTACAATGGATAATAATATATGTGAAATAAGTATCGTGAAATAAACATATCTCATGACACCTTCACCACCATAAGGTGTTGAGTCGCTCGTCATATGATACGCAATATACATCAATAAAAACAGGATCGAACAACCTATTGCGGTAGTCATCAAAGTTTTATGGAGTACTATATTTTTATTTCTAATGGCCCAAAAGGCGATGATCAAGAGTAATGCAGTCAGCCCATTTATAGTGGCATAAATAGGAGGCAAGAACGTGAGTGGCTCAACATCATAACCTAAGTCCCGCAAATTGATGCCAAAAAGTGCTCCAACGATCAATGGGATAGCAACTGAAAGTATGACAATCCAAATATTGTATTTTTTCTCTGCGGCCCTATTGCTATTTTCCATCATTCTTTTAACAACTTTGCAATATCTTCTTTCAACCAAGTAATCTGCTGCTCCATTCCTGTCTCATCAACCTTTTCTTCTTCTGAAATGATCCCATTATAGTAAATTATCGGGCTGCCCTGACTATCAGATCTTGATCTGATATAACCGTTTTTATCGATAAGGGCAAAATTACCCGAATGTTCGAACCCTCCTTCAGCATTTTCATCTTTGGCCGTATACAAGTAGAAGCCTTCATTGGCCAATTTATAAATTTCGTCAACATCTCCTGTCATTAAATGCCAATTAGGGCTGGTTATCCCATTACTGTCTGCATAGGCCTTCAACACCTCCGGAGTGTCAATATGGGGTGTTATGGAAAATGAAGCAATTCCAAAATTCCTTTCATCTGGAAATGCATTTTGAATCTGCACCATATTGGCATTCATTTTTGGGCAGATGCTTGGACAAGTTGTGAAAAAGAATTCTATCACATACACTTTCCCATCGTAATCCTTATTGGAAATGGTGTTTCCATTTTGATCTGTAAAACTAAAATCGGGTACTTTTCTTTTGACCCCGTTGATTTCGATAAAATGCAAATCGGAAAGGTTCCCCGGTCTTTTTTTCGGATTCAGATTAATGTCCTTACTTCTGCTTTCATCTCTCACAATATCGTCATTACTTATCCGGTCAATAATTTTTGGCACAAAGTAAATTCCAAACAGAAGTATAATAAACGACACTCCTACATAAGAGTAATTAGTTTTCTTGCTCATTGGTAATACCTTTTAATTCGTTAGCACGTCGTGTTGAAGAATCATAATTTCCTTTACGCTTTTCTCTATACTCTGTAAACAACACACGTATATCTTCACTCATTTTATTCTTTATTATGGCAACTTCCACACAATCGTATGAGGTTAAATCATAAACATCGGCTTTTCTCTCTCTTTCCATTTCGGTTCTGTCATCCAAACGTCCACGTTGGTTAAGATCTCCATCAACAATAAACACCCTGGAAGTTGAGAGACTCTCATCCAGAGGTAGATCTGATTTTAAACTATCAAAAAGATCCAATATGTCATCCTCGTCTAAAAAAACAAAATGCCAATACTTTAAGTCCTCATGAGATTCAATTTCTTTCTTAAGCAATGGAAGTTCTGGCTCTGCTTCAGGAGCCATAACGGCAATAATCTGAAACTTTTTAAAACCTTTGAACTTGTCGTAGATCAATTGCTTTAAATTAGATGCTGCTGTGGCACTCTGCAATGGTGTTTTTCCGAAGAAAGCTAGCACCGTAATATGGTCTTTAAGCTCAAATTCGCTGACTCCAGAAATATCCTCTACATTCTCTTCTATCACATCGAGTGCAATAAAATTATGCTTTGCTGGATAGAGCATCAGAAGAAACGCCACGGGGAGAAAAAACAGTATGATGAGAACTGAATAGCGTTTGACAAGTTTTTTATTCATTTAAAGCAATTTGCACGATTAACACTCTTCCAACATGCCTATTTAATCAATAAATGCACGCAGAATTACATAAGTGCAAAAATAAAAAAGACGGTTCATATAACCGTCTTTTTATCTATGTTTAACACTTAAATCCTACTGTTCAATTAAAAAGGGATCTGTTAAAAATCGGTCTTAACAAATCCATTGGAAAAGACATACTCAACGTAGCCTCCTTCTTGTAATAAAATAAAGATTATATAGGAAATCAAAAACACGGCTGTCCAGACCACCATACGTCTTAAACTCGCGGTTTCGTCTCTCATGTGCATGAAATCCCAGGTAATATAGTAAGCTTTTACGATAGTCAATATAATGAAGATCCAGTTAAGAGCTTTCATTCCCAAAACCTGACCCATAAACATTTCTGGTTTATAAATTCCCAAAAGAACTTCAATGGCCGTAACAATAGACAACAGGATCAATACGCCCCATATCTTTTGTTTGTTGGATTTGAACTTTAATAATCCTCTAAATATTGCTAGTTTATGTGTTTCTGCTGATGCTGCCATGTTTAAAATAAATTATCTAAAATTATACTAAGTAGAAGAATGTAAATACGAATACCCAGACCAAGTCAACAAAATGCCAATATAAACCGACTTTCTCAACCATTTCGTAACTTCCTCTTCGCTCGTAAGTCCCTATAAGTACGTTAAAGAATATAATGATATTTAGCATCACTCCTATAGACACGTGGAATCCATGGAAACCAGTGATGAAGAAAAAATAGTTTGCAAATAATGGTGGACCGTATTCGTTTTGGACCAAATTGGCACCTTCTACAACATTTTTGCCCTTGGTTCTTAATTCTCTAAGGGATTCGCTACGGGATAAAACAGTCTTATGTCCATCCTCAGCAGTATAGGTCGTTCTTACAAATACACCAGGATTTGCTTCAAATCCAGCCAGAACTTCTTCAAAAGTAAAACTTGGAAGGGCTTTTTCACCAGAAAACCAAAGTCCATCTTTTCGTGTATGTTGGGTACGATCCGTAGATTGGGCTATCGCAAAATCTTTTAATGCGACACGCTCGCCACTTGCATCCACAAATTGTATGATATTGCCGCCATGGGTTCCAACCGCTCCGTAACCACCTTTGATGAATGTGGTCCATTCGTAAGCTTGGGAACTCAAGAAGATAAAACCTCCCAAAACTGTCAAAAACATATATAAACTCACCTTTGCCTTATTCATTTGATGTCCTGCATCTACTGCCAATACCATGGTAACAGAAGACATGATCAAAATAAAGGTCATGAAAGCAACGAAAATCATCGGATAATTACCGTGAATGAAAGGAACGTGGGTAAACACGTCATCGGCTATAGGCCAAGAATCAGCGAATTTAAATCTTGAGAAGCCATAAGCTGCTAAAAACCCAGTAAAGGTCAATGAGTCTGAAGTGAGGAAAAACCACATCATCATTTTACCGTAACTCGCTTTTAACGGCTCTATACCTCCGCCCCAACGCTTGTTTTCGGCACTAGTGTTCACGACAGTTGAATCCATATGTAGTGATTAGTTTTTTAGTTTAAAAAGTTGCACAAAAATAATCATTTTATTCATCTAAAGAAACATCCTTATTGAATTTTGAAACACTATAACTAATGTTTTCTGAAGTTGGTTATTAATTTGAATTGAAAAAACACCAACAATTATCCCACAAAATATAAAAATAAAAAGAGATAGACCCACAGAATATCAATAAAATGCCAAAATGTTGACGCAAGATCTACACCGAGCATATCAGTGGCGCTATACTTCTGTTTAAAATGATTATAAATTACGACCAAAATACAAACCAATCCCGCTATGACATGCACAATATGCACCATTGCAATTAAATAAATATAAGACATGGTCACATTACTGGTAGGTCCTGTAAAATTATAACCCATATCAATGATTTGTCGAAAGCCTACAAACTGATTCGTAATGAAGGCTATTCCCAGCACCAGGGTTGCTATAAGCCAGGTCGTTGTCATTTGTCTGTTGTTGATTTTTAGTGCTTTTTGCGCCAAGACAAAGGTTATACTGCTCAACACCACCATGACCGTACTAATGATGAAGGCGTTTGGCAATTGAAAATCCCTTAGCCAATCTTCTCTTGTACTGCTCACAACAAATGCACTTGTCCATCCTGCAAATGACATGATAAGCGACACGATTCCAAACCATAGCATCATTTTTTTTGCTCGGTTATTTTTCTCTTCAAAGGTTCCTTCTGTAAAATCCATATTATCTTATAAATTTATCGGCAACGTAAACAATTTGTAGTAAGGTGATATATATTACACTAGCTAAAATAAGATGTTTTGCCGCTAGTTCAGTTCTTTTAACAAACAATTGCAATGCGTAATAAATCATTCCCAAACCTATGGCAAACACTATAATGGCCGCAACAATTGACAATTTCAAATCTCCTGTGACGCCAAAAACAGGAATGATGGATATTAATACCGTCCAGATGGTATACATTACAGTTTGTGTGGCTGTGCCTTTATCGCGCTTACCGGTTGGAAGCATGAAAAACCCACCTTTTTTATAATCGTCAAACAAAAACCATCCAATGGCCCAAAAGTGAGGAAACTGCCAAAAGAACTGAATAGCGAACAAAGTGCCAGGTTCAATCCCGAATGCATTTCGTGCAGCTACCCATCCCAACATAAATGGAATCGCTCCTGGTATTGCTCCAGCAAATACGGATAGTGGTGTCTTTGTTTTTAACGGTGTATATACACTTGTGTATAAAAATATCGATATAGCACCATACATGGCGGTGCGTGGATTGATTATATATAGGGAAGCAATTCCAAGAATGGTAAAGATGATGGCCATGGTAAGGGCCGAGTTGACCGAGATGCGTCCAGCTGGAATAGGCCTGTTTTTGGTACGGTCCATCAGCGCATCCAAATCGCGTTCAATAATTTGATTATAGATATTGGAAGCTCCAACCATAAAATAACCACCAAAAGCCAACAATATCAACGTGCCGACTTCAATAGTTGTTGCACCCAATAAGTACCCAGCCATTGCTGAAAACACTACACTTAGTGATAGTCTCATCTTGGTTATTTCCTTAAAATCAGAAATAGCCGAGACCCTTGGTAAAGAAGATTTTTTTGTTGCCAATCAGTCTTGTATTTGACGCTTGTAAATGCGAGTGCAAAGATACTTTGAAAATTGGTTTTGAGCAATTCAATTAATGAATAAATATATTTCGGTAAGCTGACTGGATTTTTATGATTTAATAACCTGAGATGGTGTTGCCCTTGTTGGTATTTGGCATCGAAAAAAGATAGATGATGCGGTGCAGGTTGAACTAAATCACTATCTCCTATTACTCAAAGCTGAAGTTTAATTATAAGATTTTGACTTTATATGGGAGGTTTCTGTCTCAGAATATTTTCAAAGGACAGGTTTTAAATTAGAGATTGTGCATTGGTACACGAGATTCCTGCCTGCGCGGGAATTCTGAATGATGCCAATAATGGTGTTTTTCATCATAAAATTTGAAATAATCTACACTGAACGACTTATATCACCTCCTCATCCTGCTAAAATAAGTTCATAACTAGAAGATGATGCCGATGTACACGAGATTCCTGCCTGCGCAGGAATTCTGAATGATGCCAGTGTTGGTGTTTTTCATCAGAAAATTTGAAATGATCTACACAGAACGACTCATATCGC
>NZ_JALKAU010000054.1:0-17579 GCF_023015735.1 Gelidibacter sp. F63206 | reverse complement strand
GAGTTCAACCATACCCGTGTACCATCTGCGAGGGATAATTGAAACTGCCCGCCTCGTGGGATTGTAAGATGGTTATAGACTAATTCTCGGGAAGTACTGTTATTATAAATTATCTGCTCGCCATTACTTGTAGCGTTTTGAGTTTGAATAGACGTGTTTTTTTCTAAAGAAATTGTTTCTCCCGTTTCAAGCGTTAAGGTGGCTTTGTCCGTACCAGGATGGATGTTATGGCGTACTATTGTAGCACTTGGTGCTATGATGTCGTTATTTAACACACGATCTCTAAAAAAATAAGTTGATGCCATAATACCCACTACAACTGCTGCCGCGGCATAACGCCATATTCTTCTTGTTGAAGATCTTCTTTTTTCATGCTTCGCAGTTTTTAGGATGTTTTGATACATCGTTTGTGCTCGTTTCGGTTCAATGTCAGGGATCTCTTCAAATAGTTGCATTACCTCATTGAAGTTAGGTAAATTGTCCGTCCCTTTTGTTTGTTTTACATATTTGATGATTGTTGCGATTTCTTGTGACGTACAATCATTTTTAACAAACTTTAGCAGGAGTTTTTGTATATCGGGTACTTGATTCATTCGTGCCTAAATTATCGGTATCTATATAAACAACCATTGAGAATCATTTTTGTGTTACTCAAAAGTTATTTTATTTTCAGAAAATGAACAAATCATACCAAATTGCAGAAGCATAATATCTGTTAAACCTCTTTAAATTCAAGGTGTCTTGAGTATAATTGCTATGAAAATCAAATGTGTAAAAAAAGGTGGATTTTTTTTGAAAAGTGGTGTAACCCTGAATTTTTAAATATTATTTCAACCACTTAAATGCCAATAGCAAGAGTGTAAAGGAGATGTCGCTGTTTTTTAAAAGAAAGACTCGAAGCGCTTCAAGGGCTTTGTTCATTTGGCTTTTTACTGTATTTATTGAGATGCCTAATTCTTGGCTGATCTCTTTATAGCTTTTGCCTTCATTCCGTGACATTTCGAAAATTAATCTTCGTCGAGGAGGCAAAAGATCTAAGGCCTGTTTTTGAATGTCATCTAATTCTTTTTCGTGAATCCCGGTATAAATTGGATTAAATGACTTTTGGCTTTGGTAGAAAACTTCCTCGCGCATTTTAACGTCGTATGCCGCCTTCTTTAAAAAATTTAAGCACATGTTTTTAGTAATGACAATGAGATAGGGCTTTAAGGCTAAAGACATATCGAGATCTTTACGCTTAATCCAAATTTTAAGGAATACCTCTTGGACAATTTCTTCTGCGTAGGTTTGGGATTTCAAAATGCTTAAGCTATAGGCATAGACTTCTTTTCTGTAGGTATTAAAAATAGTGAGAAATGTTTTTTCATTGCCCTCGATCAGTCCTTTGAGTAATAATTTATCAGAGGTTGTTTGCGTTTCAGTCATAAATTAAAAATCAAAATGGATGTAAATTATTTGATAATCAATGGCAATCTTTTTAAGAAAATTTTGACTATAGTTATGATCAATATTAAGCAATTTTTATTAATTTACTAAATATGAGATGGTATGATATGAAATATGTTTAGTTGAGTATAGGAAATATTTAGCCTCTAGTCCTTCTTCTGCCGTTATTTGTCCGCGCTTTCCTGTTTTCTTACACCGTGATCAAATTGATTAATATTTAGTGTATTACGATGATAGTTGTAGGCAAAGTATAAAATCCAGTTGTAAGATTTGGAACTGAATGTCTCATTGTATTTAATGCGAAGCCCAAATAATATATCCCACTTTGAAAGTGGTTGTCTTGCGATATAGCGAGAGGCAAAATAAAGGATGATATGTCTGCTGATATGAATAATTTCAAATATTACCCATTTTTATGACTATTTAAGAAAAGTTTGGAGACGCCCAAAAGGATTTGAGAAGATCGCCGTTTCCTCATGTATTAAACGATTTTATTGATCTCAGGTGAAGTTAAACTATGTGTTTTAGTGCATCTCGCTTTGGCTTCTAAAAAAATGACACTTTCGATAGCTAACGGAATCACGAATTTTCACGAATGGCACCGTCGATTGAGAATATCAGCATAAAACATTTACTATGAATTTTACGATTGCAACAGACTTTCGGTCTGTTTTAAAAAATCTAGGCACTTTAGTCTAATTTGATTTAGTTCCATTGAATATAAATAAATCAGAAAACCAATGGAAAAAATGGAGAGCGCTGGATTGAATTTGTAGTCATTCTGGAAATTGTTGTAATTTGCTGTTTTTTAAGGGATTAAATTACAAGTATTGCTCTAAGTTAAAGCGAAATATATAACAAATGATGAGTGAGTAGAAGTAAAATATACGGGACCAAAATCTGTTGTTAATTTTAGGTGTATCTCCATAATTTAGGAAAAATTATGTTGAAACTCGGTGATTGATATTTTTAATAACAGGTTCCGATCATTGAACGACAGTGCGGTGCAATGGATAATGTTAAGTTTTATAACCTTAAAAAACCTGATTTTAATCAATGAAAAAAAGGAGACCTGACCATCTGATTTGGACATCTATGCTTGTATGGGTGACTTCGATGTTATTTTATATGATCTTAATATGCTTATAGCCATGAGAATTAAGTCGTTGGCATCAATCTTTCATAAGCTTTTTTTAGGTGACATGTTCAAAGCTCAAAATGATAATCCATTATCCTGGCGCTTTTTGGCAAATCGGCAAAGTGCTCACACTTATACAATCCACATCTCCGCATTTATAAAATCGCCTTGGCAATTGTACACAGAACAGTTGAATCATTTAGATTCCTCATTGCTGACCATCGAATTCAATAAAAGTGAATTTATTATCCTTAATGGAAATATTGAGGAAATCGACGTGCCCATTGAAAGATATGATGAACTTTTAAATCATGAAATCAGGTGCTATAAGGTTGCAGTCAACTTTGTGCAAATAGTTCATGTTGTGGACAATGAGGCTGTAATATTAAAGGGCGTTATAAATTGTGTTGTTGGAGATGGAATCAGTCATCTCAAAACAGGCAAAGAACTTTTTAAAATAGAATTTAATAAAAATTGTGAAAGCTACTGAAAATCTGAAATCAATGGGAAAAACTAACATTCCGCATCCCAATTATCACTTCGACCAAACAATAAAAACAAAATGCTTTTTAATTGATTCCCTGCTTGTTTGCGTAACAAATGATAGGCTTTGGTAAGATGGCCTTCAACAGTTTTAACTGAAATGTTCAAGTGTTCAGCAATTTCAATATTAGTCAGTCCTTCTTCTTTACTTAATAAAAATATTTCTTTGCATTTGGAGGGTAAATTTTTGATTTCTTTTGCCACAATTGCAATTTTCCGTTCTAATAGTTCGAGGTTGCCATCATCCATTACTTCCTCAAGAGCTTCGATGTAAGTACGTTCCAAGTTCGATATGGCTTTATCTCTGCGATATTGATTAATGAATTCATTATAGACAATCTTATATAAAAAGCTTTTGATAGAGAAATCTGGATTCAGCCGTTTTCTGTATTCCCAGGTTTTCAGAAACGCTATTTGCACAATATCTTCGGCAAGTGTGTAATCATTATTCAGGCTCAATGCATAGGTGAAAAGAGGTCTGTGGTATGTTTTTATCAAATATACAAAGGCCTGCTCATCGCCCTCTTTGAGAAGACGTATAAAATTAACGTTATTCTTATATATCGATTCCAATATTAAAAGGCCATCAAAATTTTTAACGGTTATTGAGTAAGCTAAAGTAATTAATAAAAAACAGAAATAATTATTTTAAAAAGCAAGGGTTGTGAAAACTTGTCTTGTTATATAGAAAATGAATCACGAGAAATGATAACTCCGGAAATCGAAAATCTTATTGTAAAGTATCTAAGCAAATCGGCGACAGCGATTGATTTGGATACTCTTTCTGAATGGATCAAGCATCCAAAAAATAGAAATGTTTTCAAAGATTATGTACAAACTCACTATGCAATTACCTACACTATGAATGAACCAGATTCCAAAAAAGCATTGGAGCGACTCCTGCGCACCATAAGAAAAGAAAAATCGATGGTTTACCAACTTAAAAACCAACCTATTTTCAAATACGCAGCTGCAGCAGTTCTAATAATAGCATTGGCATCCACCTATTTTTTAAGGGAAACAATATTCACTAATCAACCATCAACTAGCAACCAACCAGTTATTGTCAACAACCAAATCGAACCAGGCATTGACAAAGCAACCTTAACGTTAGAAGATGGCACCACAGTAGCTATAGAAAAAGGAACTTCTATTCAAACACAAAACGCCACAAGCAACGGAGAAGAAATAATTTACACCAACAGTTCTTCACGCAATTTAGTCTATAACTATCTGACAATCCCAAGGGGAGGCGAATTTCAAATCACCCTTTCAGATGGCACCAAGGTGTGGTTGAATTCAGAAACTCAACTTAAGTACCCCGTAAGTTTTACCGACGGCGAAAGCCGTCAGGTAGAATTGGTGTATGGTGAAGCCTATTTTGAAGTATCTCACAGTTCAGAACATAAAGGGTCTGATTTCAAAGTAAATAATCAGAACCAAGTGATACAAGTACTCGGTACAAATTTTAATGTCAAAGCCTATAAAGACGAATCGAAAATTTATTCAACCTTGGTTAGCGGTAAAGTGGCTATTAGTACAGAGTCAACAAATCAAGTATTAACACCTAACCAACAAGCGACCCTTGATTTAACAACAGATAATCTATCAATCAAAAATATAGATATCAAAGGGGAAATATCATGGATTAATGGTGAGTTTATTGTGAAAAATAAAAGCCTAAAAGAGATTATGAAAGTACTCTCTCGTTGGTATGATATGGATGTCACTTTTGCGGATATAGAATTAGAAAACGTTCGTTTTGTTGGAGTATTGGGAAAAGATCAAGACATAGTATCAATCTTAAATACCATTCAAAGCTTTGGAGTAATTAAAAATTATGAAATTAAGAATAAAAATGTAATTCTAAAATAACAAAAAAAGGGAGCGAAGTCAACCATTTGGCGATGTCTCAACTCCGTCCCTTCAAAGTGAATAATTAAACTAATGTCTAACTAATTCAATTCAAATTTATGGAAATTAAATTAATTAATGTCCGTTACCTCATTCGAAAACGGCATCTCTTGATGATTATGAGAACATTTATCTTTCTATTATGCACCACCGTTTTCAGTTTTAATACCGAAAGCAGTATCGCTCAAGAAAAAGTAACAATCGATGTAGACAAATTCGCAACGATTGACGAAGTGTTCGAAATCATTATCGACCAAACAAAATACCGCTTTTTATATCCTGAAGGACTATTTAAAAACTTACCGAAAGTTCAATTAAAAAAAGGAATAATAAGGGTAGATAAATTATTGAATCAAAGCCTTGGGTCTGGTCAATTCAATGTTGTTGTTTCTGAAAATAACACCATTGTCATTAAAGACTACAAGTCTCAACAACAGCGCCAAGTTTCGGGTAAAGTAATCGATGTGGCTGGTCTTCCCGTTGTGGGTGTTACCGTTCTTATCAAGGGAACAAATATTGGAACCTCTACTGATTTTGATGGTAAATATGCAATCACAGTGAATAACCCCGAAAATGTTTTGGTGTTTTCTGGTTTAGGCTTTGTAACACAAGAAATCACAGTGTACAATCAGAGTGTGATTGATGTTATCTTTAAGGAATCGATCAGTGAGCTTGATCAAGTAACAATTAATGCTGGCTACTACAAAACTACACAGAGAGAGTCAACGGGCAGTATTGCCAAAATCGATGCCAAAACCATAGAGAAACAACCAGTAAACAATCCTTTGGGAGCTATTCAAGGTTATATTTCCGGGGTAGATATAGTGCAAACAACGGGAGTGCCAGGTGGAGGTTTTGACATACAGATTCGGGGTAAAAACTTCATTAATGGAGGAACTAATCCTTTATTTATTGTAGATGGAGTACCATTTGGAGGAGAATCATTAGAATCATATAGCGTGTCTGGTCAAATAAATGGAGGAAATACAAGCCCCTTAAATGCAATAAGTTCTGAAGACATTGAAAGCATTGAAGTGCTAAAAGATGCAGATGCCACAGCTATTTATGGATCTCGTGGTGCCAATGGTGTAGTTTTAATATCTACTAAAAAAGGTAAATCAGGAAAAACACAGTTTAAAGCAAATGTGAGTACCACGTTAGGACATGTTAGTCATTTCAGAGATTTAATGAATACCGAACAATTTTTAGAATTATTTAGAGAAGGAATTGTAAATGATGGATTTGGTGCTTTTTTAGAAGACCCAGCCTTCGATTTTGTTTGGCCAGAACTTAAAACTTGGGATCAAAACCGCTATACAGATTGGCAAGAGGAACTAATCGGAGGTACAGCATATAGAAATAAGATTCAACTTTCAGTTTCAGGAGGTAGTGATCAAACCCAGTTTTTAATTAGTGGTGCACATCAAAAAGAAACAACGGTTTTCCCTGGTGATGCTAATTATAAAAAAGCTACTGTATATAGTAATGTAAACCACCTTTCAAATGATGGTCGTTTTAAGATAAACCTTTCTACTAATTATGCTATAGAAAATAATTTATTACCCCGATCCGATTTTACTAACCTCGCTTATACTCTTGCGCCTAATACGCCTGAATTATACAATGAAGATGGTAATTACAATTGGCCCAGTAATTCGTTCGACAATCCATTTGCCCGGTTGGAAGAAGAGTATCATGTAAAAATTAATACGCTTATTTCAAATATGGTAATATCATATAAAATATTTCCAAATTTAGAAGCAAGAACTAATTTTGGTTATAATAAAAATAATATAGATTCTTACGTCATACTACCACACACAGCCAGAAATCCTATACAGGGTTACACTTCTATAAATTATTCTACGATTAATACAAATACCTCTAACCGCGATTCTTGGATTATAGAACCCCAGTTAAATTGGAAACATCAATGGGGTGATGTTAAATATGATATTTTACTGGGATCAACTTTTCAACGTGAAACTATAGATCAGTTAGTACTAAAAGGAACTGGGTTTGCTAGTAATAATTTACTGCTTAATATTTCAGCAGCAGAAACCATTGAAGCAATTCAAAATTCTGATAGTGAATATAGTTACCAAGCATTGTTTGGTCGTCTTAATATAAACTGGAAGGACAAATATATTCTTAATATTACGGGTCGCCGAGATGGATCTTCTCGATTTGGTCCAGGAAAACAGTTTGGTAATTTCGGAGCTATTGGAGCTGCTTGGCTATTTTCTAATGAAAATATATTTAAAGAAAGTTCAGTATTGAGTTTTGGTAAGTTAAGAGCAAGTTATGGAACCACAGGCAGTGATAATATTGGAGACTACAGATTTTTAGACACTTATAGCGTAACTGGGTTTGATTATAATGGAACTTCAACTTTGGAACCTACAGGAATATTTAATCCATTATTAGCTTGGGAAGAAAACAAAAAACTGGAAGCTGCTTTAGAAATAGGATTATTTAAAGATAGAATATTCTTAACTACTGCATGGTATGACAATAGATCTTCCAATCAGTTAATAGGAGTGCCTTTAGCGGCGACTACTGGATTTAGTACTTTAGATGGAAACTTTGATGCCACTGTTCAAAATACAGGATTCGAGATAGATTTAAGAACTATTAATTTTCAAAAGAATAATTTTAATTGGAGTACCACTTTTAATATAACTATACCAGAAAATAAATTATTAAAATTTAAAGACATTGAAAGTTCAACCTTTGCAAATAGGTATATTGTAGGTGAATCATTGTCGATTAGGCAATTATACCATGCTTTGGGTGTTAATCCAGATACTGGAGTTTACGAATTTGAAGATTTTAATCAAGATGGCGAAATAAATTCATTATATGACAGGCAAATCATTAAGGATTTTGCTCCTGAATTCTATGGAGGCCTAGGGAATACAATTAGTTACAAGAATTTGTCTCTAGATTTCTTCTTTCAATTTAAAAAACAGATAAGGTATAATTATTTAAGTGCCAAAGCAACACCTGGAGGGCAGTTAAATGGTCCAATCGAGCTATACGATCGCTGGCAGCAAGCAGGGGATATAAGCCCGCATCAACAAGCTTCTTTTTTATATACAACACCAGATCTTTATAATTTGAGTGAGCTACAGTCTAGTAGTGATGCTGCGATATCAGATGCTTCCTTCATACGTTTACGAAACATTTCACTAACTTATAAGGTTCCAAAAAAAGTAAGTAGTGGTTTAGATTTAAGTGTGTATATACAGGGCCAAAACCTATTGACAATTACTGGATATAAATATTTAGATCCAGAGCAATTGTATTCTAATACTTTACCTCCATTACGTCAGTTTACAATAGGTCTTAATCTTGGTTTTTAATATCAAAATTTATAATTATGAAACATACAGAAAACAACATCAACGATAATGACTTTCAGAAAAGTCTCTTTAAAAATGTGATTAATACTATAAAAAGTATATTCATTTATTCACTTGTTTTGGCGTTAGCAGCTTGCTCGAATTTTGTAGAAATAGACCCTCCAAAAAATACGCTGGTTTCAGAAACAGTTTTCGAAGACCCTTCTACTGTAGAATCAGCTTTAGCCAATGTTTATTATAAAATGAGAGAAAGCGGAATGGTATCTGGTAACTTTGGATTGGGTATTTTAATGAGTTCTTATGCTGATGAGTTAGACTATTATAATTTTGATGCAAATTTTTTAAATATTTATAATCATAATGTTATTGATACGGATAATACAGCTTTAGAATGGTGGTCTCATGCTTATAAAGTAATTTATGCTGTAAATGATATTATCAAGGGAGTTGAGAATTCAAGTGCTCTAACAAGTGCTGAACGAGATGAGTTTAAAGGCCAAGCTCTATTTATTCGAGCCAATATGCATAGTTTGTTGGTGGCAATTTATGGAGATGTCCCATATATAACAACGACCAATTATTTAGAAAATAATACGGTATATCGAATGCCTCAAAATCAAGTATATGATAATATTATTGCGGATTTGAGCGAAGCAATCAGTTTATTAAATGATACAGATAGTAGTGGAGAGAAAGTGATTCCAAATAAATCAGTAGCAAAGGCTCTACTTGCAAGAATCTATCTCTATACTGAAAATTGGGAATTGGCCGAAGAAATATCGTCAGAAGTTATAAGTGCATTTAGTTTAGAATCAGATATAACTAAAGTGTTTTTAAAAGAATCCCTAGAGACCATTTGGCAATTTAAACCTAATGGAGTTAGTCATAATAACACTTATGAGGCAAATTGGTTAATAATTAGATTTATACCTGGTCAATCTTATGCGTTGAATAACAGTTTATTAAACGCCTTTGAGCCTAATGATTTAAGATATGATAATTGGATAGGTAGCAACACAAGTTCAGACGGTTTAACTACTTTACAATATGCATTTAAATACAAAGAAATTTTTACTCAAACGGCTGCTTTGGAATATTCAATTATTTTTCGATTGGCGGAGCAATATCTCATCCGTTCTGAAGCTAGGGTGCATCAAGGAGATATAGCTGGTTCACAACAAGACTTAAATGCTATTAGAAATAGGGCTGGTTTACCAGATACAACTGCATCCACGATGAGTGATCTAATAGATGCAATTCTTCAAGAACGTCACGTAGAGCTTTTTACTGAACAGGGTCATCGTTGGTTTGACTTAAAAAGAACAGGAAAAGCAAGCGATGTTTTGAGTCCTATCAAGACTAATTGGTCGGAAACAAATATTCTATTCCCTATTCCTGCTAATGAATTGGAATTGAATTCACATCTAAATCCACAAAATCCTGGGTACTAATTGGACATAGGCATTCTTCTCAACAAAATTAAAAAGGATGAAGTAATTCATTCTGATATACTTTTTAACAATTTATAGTTTATGTAGAGTCTATTCAGAAAGGAACCAAATAGATAAAGTATACAATAACAAATAGGGAAGTCTTCAAGTCAATAACTATATCCTAAAAGGATATGATTTAACAATAATCAAATTATGAAAACAATTGCGAAATTCACAAAGGCTATCACCTTTAAATCAGGTGTAATAACAATGTTAGTTTTTGCCTGCATTGTCAATAGCTCACAAGCACAAGATGATACAGACAATGTAAAAACTAACCCAGACTTACAGCAAAAACTTAACACAAAAAAAAATCAGGGAGATGAGTATTTCGAGAAGTTTTTGGCGCACCCAAACCTTATTAAAATCCCCGAAGGTTATGAGGATTCTTATGCAAACGATAGTTTTATAGATTTCCAAAGGTTAAGCGATAAAAAGGATCAAGTTGAAATGCGAATGATAGAGGCGTTTTTAGAAAAATACCCACAAAATGAAAATTATGAGAAAGCTATGGGCATGCTTTATAATTTGTCTACCCATCCTGATTTTATCGCTGACAAAGTTCCTGAAAGTCTAATACAGTATTTAAATGATATAAGGTATAAGGAGGCACCGAAGTCTGAAAGACTTAACATGTTTAAAAGTCTCAAGAGAGCCTTGCCTGTAGATGAACAGGCTAGAGCACAGTATTTGAAAATGACAAATGATTTAGTCGCCAATGTTCTCTCCTCTAATGCATCTTTGGAGCGTAAATACAGAGCTGAACATATGTTATTAATTCGGAACTTTATTATTGCTCATAAAATACATACTGAATTACCAGAAAGGAATAACATGGAAGCTAGTTATTGGGATCGATTTGATATCCAATTTTGGGATTCGTTACGATTACAGATGGAAGCAGTAATGAATAAATACGGAACATTGGAGCAAATGGCTGATGATATCAAGAATCTATTAGTTTCCATTGGAGATCGTTCAAAGGCTGTAGGAGATTCTAATTGGAAATATTTCTTTGAAATAACAGGACCTAATAGCCCCCAAGCAGACCAAATAGGTATTAAAACCTTGCATAAATTCGCAACTGATAACCTGGCGGCTATTGAGGCAATAAAAGAAATGGATGGTACAAAGCCTTTAGAAATGACTTTTACGGCTATGGATGGTACTCAAGTAGACCTTGCCAAAATGCGAGGTAAAGTGGTCCTGATTGATTTTTGGACCCCTTATTGTGGCCCCTGTATTGCAGTAATGCCACATCTTAAAGCCCTATATGATAAATACCGAGACCAAGGTTTTGAAGTGATTGGGATTGTATCAGGTGCTGCAGGAAGAGAAAGTCACATACAAGATGTTCTTCAAAAGACCAAGGCTAATTGGCCATTGCGTTTGGAAGGAGGGGCGGATACATCTGTAAGCTTCACCTCATTATATCAAATCAATTCTTACCCTACAGTATGGTTATTAAAAAAAGAAGGCGTTATAGTTGATAAGAATGCAAGAGGTGAACGCCTGGAACCGCTAATTCGTAAATATTTAAATCTTGAATAGTAACATGAAAATATTTAGAATAAGTTATATCATAATATTGGTCACAATATTACTAACTAGTTGTGGAAGTGTAAAAGCTGTGTTACCACAGCATATTAATACCATTACCACAACTATTGTAGCCAAAAAAGAAGTTCTAACGGAGTTAGAGCTTCAAGACTGGCCCTATGCCGATATATTTACAGATACCATACCAGGAATTAGCCTAGTGAAAACTTATGAATTTTTAAAAGATAAAAAGGCAAGCCCCATTATTGTTGGAATTATCGATTCAGGAGTTGATATTGAGCATAAGGACTTAAACCAATTTATTTGGAAAAATGAAAATGAAATTGCAAACAATCAAATGGATGATGACCACAATGGTTTTGTAGACGATATTCATGGTTGGAACTTTTTGGGTAGCAATCAGGGTAATATTTACCATACACAACTCGAAATAACGAGAATGATTAAAAAGTATGAAGCAAAAACTTTAGATGAGATTATAGAAACAAGTCAAGAGGATTATGATCTGTTTCAGGATCAAAGAGAGGAGTACAATCAAACGTCTATTAGCGTTAATATGGCAATCGAAAGTCTAATTCAAAAACTTAATACTACTCCGAACGATGACAAACTGAAAGATGCACTGGCTTATTATGAAAATCTACAAAAATTTCATTACAATCTAGATATTAATCCGAGGAAAATTGTAGGAGATGATCCTAATGATTTATTAGATACTGGTTATGGCAATGCAGATGTTACAGGGTTCAAAGATAAGGGTTTACACGGTACTCACGTATCTGGTATCGTGGCTGCTGTTATAAATAAAAGTATTGGATTAGGGAGCAATTTATTAAAAATCATGCCTATTCGTGCTATTCCTGATGGAGATGAATACGATAAGGATGTCGCTTTAGCTATTCGATATGCTGTTGATAATGGTGCTAAAGTAATTAATATGAGTTTCGGTAAAGCGTATTCAGCACATCCAAATTGGGTGTATGAAGCTATTGAATATGCAAAAAAAAATGATGTGTTGTTAATTATGGGAGCTGGTAATAATGGTAAAAATATAGATACAACTGCAAACTTTCCGAATGATACTAAAAATAGTGATGTTGAATTTACAGATAATATGATTTGTGTTGGAGCTACTACGCATAATTTTAATATTTCTTTAGTGTCTGTATTTTCAAATTATGGCAAAAAAAATGTCGATATTTTTGCTCCAGGATCAAAAATATATTCTACAATTCCAGATAATGAGTACGCTTTTCAAGACGGCACTTCTATGTCAGCTCCCATGGTATCTGGTGTAGCGGCATTGATACGTTCCTATTACCCGAAACTTTCGGCTATTCAAGTGAAACGTATCATCATGGATTCAGGAATTTCTGTTGATTTTGAGGTTAATGTAGGGAGGTTCGGAAATAAAAAATTATTAAATGAACTATCAGTAACTGGCAAAATATTAAATGCTTACAACGCCATATTAATGGCTGATAACCTATCTATTGCGAATAAATAAATGAAGATGATAACAAAAAAAATAGTCTTACTCGCCTTTAGTCTTTTTATAGGTGTATCTATGTCAGCTCAAATTCTAACACCAGCCAAATGGAGCGTTAGTGTATCTAAAAAGCATCCGAAACAAGGAGAAATTGTTGAGTTAATATTTACTGTAAAATTAGATGCTACATGGCATTTATATAGCAATAAACAGAGTTACGATTTAGGCCCACTACCTACTACATTTGAATTTGAGGCTAATGATAGCTATATGCTTTTAGGTGATATGCAAGCAATAGGAGTGAAAAAAACGCACGATGAAGTGTTCGAGGTAGTCGTTAACTATTTTGAAGAAAAAGCAGAGTTCAGGCAAAAAGTAAAGATTCTTTCTAGTAAAGTAACCATCATGGGTTCTTATGAGTATCAGGTCTGTACTACGGTTGACGGTAAATGTATTCTTGAAAGAGATGAATTCGAATTCGAAATGGAACCAACAAAGTAGGGACTATGCAAGAAGTCTGGTCATTTTTAATAATAGCGTTTGGCTAAGGATTAACAACATTCCTATTGTCTATTATATCAGGAATGAAAAGCGCACATTTGAGGTTATTGTGAGATTATTTAGCACTACAAACATGAAGAGAATTCGTCACTGATAAAAGCAATGTTTCTGATAGAGTAATTAGAGGCTTTTGAACATAAAGCAGGTTTGTTTTTGTGTGAGATAGGTTCTGAATGTCCAGTGCCAATGCAGAAATACTCAATTTATCCCATGGGTTAGCGTTATTTTACTTTTAGACCAGGTAAAACAATATGCCAAAGGCCAGAACGTCCCAGTTCTCTTAGAGTACACTAACTACGATTGCGTTAATTGTCTTAGAATGAAAGCTGAGATGTGGAGAAGTCAAGAGGACTTGAAGTTATTAGACGCTAACTACATGGTCTTTGTATTGTATATTAATGATAAGGTTTAACTTATTGAAAATGAGTGAGGTATCCAATAATGATGGAAGAATTGAGACTCGAGCGGCCAACAGAATGCAGATTTTTAGATTGTAGAATTCAGGAACATCGTCCATTGTATGTCTTGATAAGCGTAGATGGCGAAAATTAGGTAGGGACAAAAATCTACAATCTTGACATCCAAAGTTTTGTGAACTTTTTGGAAGATGGTACGAAACATAACTGTTGAAATAACTCACCTAAATGATTAAAGATAACTAATACCTTATTTGACACCAAATGGCAAATTAAAGCCCGAGTTATATTAGGGAGTTGCAACAAGTTTTAGTTTATGGTGGTATTTGGAGTTAAGAAAAGTTATCGATCCTTATAGTTATAAGTTCAAATAAGGATAGATAAACGAATTTCTGAAGATAAGCTTTGGGATATCAAAGTTTATTTAAATACTGGATAACTGTATAATAAGTGAAGGAATGATATTCTTTCCTCCAAGAAAAAGATATAACAACCAAGATAGAGGAAGTTAAGAAAAGAATAAGTCTATAACTTATTTTTTCATAATTAGTTGAATTAGTCAATTTTTACATTACCTATCTTGATTGGTGCACGGGTAGGGCGTCTAAAATCTACCCGTGCTTTAAAAAAGTAGAATTATTTATATTTTGAAGATCAAGTTAAGCCTGAGATAGTTCTGCGCCGGAACTTGTTTCCATTATATAGATAAATCGGAAATAGTTAAGGGAAAAATGGCGAGCGCTGGATTGAATTTGTGGTCATTCTGGAAATTTTTGAAATTTGCTGTTTTGTAAGGGACTAAATTTCAAGTATTGCTTTAAGTTAAAGCGAAATATAAAACAAATGATGTGTGAATGGGAGTAAAATATACGGGACCAAAATCTGTTGTTAATTTTAGGTGTATCTCCATAATTTAGGAAAAATTATGTTGAAACTCGGTGATTGATATTTTTAATAACAGGTTCCGAATATTGAACGACAATGCGGTGCAATGGATAATGTTAAGTTTTATAACCTTAAAAAACCTGATTTTAATCAATGAAAAAAAGGAGGCCTGACCGACTGATTTGGATATCTATGCTTGTATGGGTGACTTCGATGTTATTTTATATGATTTTAATATACTTATAGCCATGAGAATTAAGTCGTTGGCATAAATCTTTCTTAAGCTTTTTTTAGATCCGATGTTCAAAGTCCAGCGGTCACCTGTTTACTGGCTTGGTGGTCCCGCATGTGGGGTATCATTTAGGAGGCATGACCATTATTCGGGCTTATTTACGGAACTCGGGAACCTATACCAAGATGCAAAGTGAAATGGACAATAGCACAAACTAAAGGCAGAATGGCGATGTTTGGCGTAGGGGCTGATCAGTCTGTAGTAGTGATGAAGTTTCTGAACTGCGAAGCATTCACGGATACCAAATCATTTATATTTCATAAGTAAATGGAAATGGAGCGAAGGGACGGAATTATTCAGTTTTATCAATTTTTACGACTCGCAAGAGGATGATTGAATTTGAGAAAGCAAAATCATTACCTATAACCAATGGTATCACCGCTGCTATATCCCATATTGACTAGGAATCAAAACCTTTTTTATAAACTCTCATAATAACCAAACATTCGTATTTCGGTATGGACTAACTTGAATACCGTGTTGTTAATTCTCTGACTGTTGGGGGTAATTCCTCTCATTCCGGAAAAAAAATTAATCACTTTAAGCTAACGTTTAGGAGACTGGAAAAGATAAGATCACAACTGAAAATCAGAATCACTAACAACTGATTTTCAAAACATTATAAAAACGTTAGTCAGAATTAAAATATTATGAACATTTTAGAGAATCGTATGGAGTTAATGGGAAACGTTGGATAGTAGCCCCGGGGGGAATTTCGTTAAGAAAGTTCGTGAATTAAATCGAAAAAGTACAATGCCAATTTTCTGGCTATGTGAGCAATCTACATACAACAAAAAAGAAGGATTATGGTCAGCCGTTGTGACCTTTTTAAGTTCAAACTGCGTTCACTATATATTTAAAAGTTTATCACACTATCCAATGCATCATCGGCGTCTCTGTGGATAAAGTTGGCTTGATAATTTAAAGTAGTTTTTAAATCACTGTGACGATATAGTTTTTGTAACATTAAGGGATGTATTCGGTCCCCGGCAATATTACCAAATGTATGACGAGCAATATGGTTTGAAAGATTTTTATCAATATTGCATTGCAATGCAATCTTTTTCAGGAATTTATTAAAAAGTTTGGTGCTATTTCCTGTTTTAATGAAAACATCTTCCGCATCTTCAACGTTTGCATCTTTTAGAAAAGGAAAAACATAGCCATTGTTTTCTTTCCTATATTTTTTGTAAAGTTTAAGTATGGTATCCGCTTTCTCCGGGATTTTCAAACTGAGAGGTTTGCTGTTTTTGTTCATAACATAATATAGGCGCTCATCTTTAAAGTCTGACCATTTTAGCTTTACAACATCTGAAATACGTATCCCAGCAAAGTAAAATGAGATTAACCAAACTTTATGTGTGTGCCAGATTGAAGTGCCTTCTTCAAGTTTTAAATTTTCCAGCCTTTCGACTTCCTCAATGGTTAATCCAATTTTGTTCCCAGATCCAATACGTATCTTTTGTTTTTCACCAGCAAAAGGATAATATTTCGGTGCGACAATACCATCTTTAATAGCGACATTGAAGAGAGTTCTTATGAAAATAAGTTGATTGGTTATTGTTCGGGCTTTTTGGTTAAGGTATGCCGCGGAAAATGTTTGAAATTTTTCTAAAAAAGCCTCATCGATATCCCTGAACATTAATGTCTTATTTTGTTTGAAATATTTTATACTGTCTGTAAATGTAAGTTCCGATTTTTTGGCTTTACTAAGTCTCTCTTTCCTTCGTTCTTTAATCCCTTTTATAATTTCATCTTTTGGGAGAGAAGTTTTTACATTTAAAAACTCTTCTATATTAAAAAGTATGGATAGTTGGGGTTTTACAACTGAAAATGTCCCTCGGTCGTATTTGCTTTGTATGCGTTCGGCAGCGACAGTAAAAAAGGATTTCGATCCATCGGGTCCTTTCAATTGTTGTTTAATTTGTTTTGGGGATAAGTCATCATTTTTATTGTCAAAATAGATGTCATTGGCCTCAATGAGTTTTTTTAAGAGGAAATTGTTTAACTTCTTTGAATTGGGATGTGTTCTTTTTACTCGTCCAATGTTATGATCCCAATCTTTCTCTAGCACATACTGGCCTATAAATACATAGTTAGTTTTATAGTTTTGGCTGATTCTTAAGGCAAGGGGAGCAGTGCCATCTATTCTTTCTTTGTTTTTCCGTCTAATAATTTTTATAGAAACCATAATAACCATATTTGAAATGTTATAAAGATAATAAAAGATTTAGAAAAGGGGTACAGAATAGGTACAGAATAATTTGATTTTGATTGAATTTAATTGATATTATAAAAAATGTAATACGCTTAGAATCATTGATTTCGCAGATGTTTGTGGGTTTTTATTTCTTGTTTATTTTGGGCTCATAACCCAAAGGTCACAGGTTCGAGTCCTGTTCCCGCTACTAAGCAAGACGCATCACTATAAATAGTCGATGCGTTTTTTTTGGGCTCATATCCGCCGCGGCGGACAC
>NZ_JALKAU010000053.1:0-1868 GCF_023015735.1 Gelidibacter sp. F63206 | reverse complement strand
ATTACGTTTTCTGTTTTCAATCTTAAAAACCAATTTTTTTTTTCGAATTAGTTCCGCTTTTTTTTAGGTTCTGCTCAACTGTTTGCCAACGTTTATGTGTATGAGTTGTGGCGTGTGCCAGCACGGACAATTCCAAAAGGTAAATTGCCTGTGGAAATTCCGCAGGAATTTCCAAATAGGCACAGACCCAGCCATAACTTATACACGGTGTTGGCAAATCGGCTTTTTACTTTTTCGTTCGAGTATTAATTCGGACGTATTGTTGTTAAAAAGTTCAATTTAGTCAATTCCGATTAATTATTGTTACGGTTTTCCGCATTCAGCTTTTATTATATTTTTTTCGATCAGATTGGATTCGGTCGATAAACACAAACTTTCGATTTTGCACTTAAAAACCAAAAAAAAAATCCGATTTGGTTCGGAAGATGTTTATTCGTCTGAGTAGATTTCGCCGTACTATTTGTCGGTTCTGCTTTTCTGCCGAACTTTTGGAAATCACGAATTTTCCTCTTTTAAGCGACTTATTATTGGAAGTCAAGGAAAATTAAATTATCCACAATATTGTTAAATTCCGCGTTGTGTTTTTTCAATTGGAACTTGATTGTTGTTTTCTTAAAAACTCAAAAAAATTCGACGGATTTTCGTTGCTTTTTCGTTTTTTTTAGCTGTTTGCCAACGGTTTTGTGTATGATTAGTTGCGTGATCAAGTACGGAATTTAGCAAATAAAAACCGAATAGAAAATCCCCGAGGATTTTCGTAAGTAGGCGAGAACCAAGCAATTAATTATACACGGTGTTGTGGTGTCGTTTTTATTCTTTCACATATTCACTTACGAAACAATCATTACAATAATCGGTTAAAATTAATTTGTTTTTATCTAATTCAAAAAATTGTATAATTCCTAAATGTTCCGGAACTATTAGTTCGTGAGGTTCATTATAAACATCTCTCAATTCAATTGTATATTTTATTTTGGAAATTAAATCTCCATTTGTGAAGTATTTTATTGAATCAGATGATATAATAATTTTTCTATTTTCTCCTGTGGATTTTGGAGTGTAAGTTATTCCTGCTATACCACCTGTTGATTTTATCCAATTCCATTGTCCAAGTATAGTTGAACTTATTTCGGCATCGTCATCGCCTGAACAATTTAAGGTTAAAAATGCGATTAAAGTCAGAACCAATATCTTTTTCATAATGAATAGTTTTACTTACAGATGTGCTTTTGACTAAAAGGTTGCGTCAAATGCACCACAACGTGATTGTATAAGATTAGTGGCGTGTTTAAGCACTTAATTTAGCAAATAAACACCGAATAGAAAATCCGCGAGGATTTTCGTAAGTAGGCGAGGTCTAGCCATTAATTTTATACGGTGTTGTAAAACGTTTTTTTGTTCAATAGTTTTTTTCTTTTTTCAGTTCTCCGTTTTCGGTATAAGTTTTCCAAAGTCCGACCTTTTTTCCGTTCACTGTTTGTCCTTCTTTGAACAAATAACAAACTTGTAGTTTATATGAGCATTTATAATATTTCTCAATTCTTTTAAAATTGATATGTTCGTCGGATTCGAAAAATTCAGTCAGATTATTTGCGTTTGAGTCGATTTCAGTCGTTATGGATTCGGACGTTTTATTTCCTTCTCGGTCATAAGAATTCCAAGATATTATATTTCCGTATTTTCCTAAAAAAATTTCGCTTGCGATTTGTCCGTTTTTGTAATATTGAGTTTGCTTTCCTGAATGAGTTGAATAGTTTTCAGAATTGTACTTATAAGTCGTAATTGTGCTTATCCACCAAATTTTTCCATTTCCGTAAAAAATTGTGTCTGGTTTAGATTCAATTTCCTCAAGTTCACTCACTATTTTT
>NZ_JALKAU010000052.1:0-32767 GCF_023015735.1 Gelidibacter sp. F63206 | reverse complement strand
TTAAATATCTAAAAGTCGATAATAAGTGAAGTTTTAAAGCGTGCTTCACCTGGCGCCTCAGCACTTCTGTGAGAAAATTTTACGAAAAAGTTCTGCGAAAATCAAATGAAAGATCAACTCCATAGACATATTTTAATAGATCAAACTCCAAAACGGATCATCTCCTTGGTCCCGTCACAAACCGAGCTGTTGGTCGATTTAGGCTTGGAGTCTTCAATTGTTGGGATTACCAAATTCTGTGTGCATCCAATACACCTTAAAGAAGACAAGGTCATCGTTGGTGGGACAAAACAAGTCCATCTTGATAAAATAAAAGATTTGAATCCTGATATCATCTTGTGCAATAAAGAGGAGAATACCAAAGAGATGATTGAGGATTTGGAAAAAATAGCCACTGTGCATCTCAGTGATATTTATACAATTGAAGATGCTCTGGAATTAATCGAATTATATGGAGAGCTATTTTCTAAAGAACTCGAGGCCAGTGCCATGGTCAAGGAGATATCTGATAAGAAGTTTGAATTCGAGGCTTTCATAAAGGACCAACCCAAGAGAAGTGTTGCTTATTTTATTTGGAAACAACCTTGGATGGTCGCAGCACGACATAATTTTATAGATGAATTACTGCGTTTAAATGGGTTTGATAATTATTATGGAAACTTAAACCGATACCCAGAAGTTGTTCTCAAAGACTATTTACCGGAAAACGCAGATATTGTGATGCTGTCAACTGAGCCATTTCCATTCAAAAATAAGCACAAACAAGAGTTTAGTCCTTTCTTTCCCAATGCAACCATCCTTGTGGTTGATGGTGAAATGTTCTCATGGTATGGATCGCGATTATTGAAGGCGTTTGATTATTTTAAAACGCTGCATCAACATCAGTTGTCTCCGAATTTTTTAAGTTGAGAATTATTTTTCTCAGTTTGGAAGCTTCATGGTACAAAAAATCACTCAAACTGGCGTCCAGTTGTAACATATTATAGGCTTCTTCAGTGAATTTGATGTAGTTTTTTTCTACCTCCTTAAGATTTAAAACGTCGTTGAGGCTAAATTTAACTTTTCCGACTTTGCAATTATGTGAATTCATAGTGGTTTCTTATTCATAGGTTAATGTCTTAAACTATAAATACGCAAGATAACCCCTTAAGGATGTGGTGATAAAGTTAAAATTTTGGTAATTTTTAATTTAATCTTTTCACGGTAGTGTCTCTACTTAAATACTTCAAGCGATTCAGCTTGTTTAAAAGCTTGATCGCTTTATACTCTGAAATATCACTTAGAGCATGATCTGTTTGACGGACATTGTAGGCTTGTTCGATAAGCTGCTTATACCGCGCTTGTAGTTTGAGTTGGTGCGTTTTGATTTCCATTAAAGTTTTCATGACTACAAGAGTTTGATAGTTAAATATATCTAAAAAACAGATAGCGAGCAAGTTAAATTTTTATTAATATTCAAAAAAAAGTCGGTGGTCATTGTCCACTGACCTTTGTTTGTAATCAACTTGTCCAAAAACAGGATTTAAATCCTTTAGTATAAATTTAATCTTGTAGTGCGAAAACTCTTCTTAATAGGTCTGTACTTCTCGCGCCTACCTTATTTCTTATTTCTTTTTCTTCAACTGCAATCATGGTATACACTCCTTTTAATGCTTGTTCAGTTACATAATCTGTCAAGTCTGGATTAACATTATTAGTGAATGGGATGGCATTGTATCGGTTGATTAGATTTTGCCAAATCTGATCCGCACCAACTTTGGAGAACGAATTATTGATTACTGGATGAAACTTATCGTATAAAGGCGTCTTAGTCTTACTAGTAAGATATTGCGTTGCGGCATCATCGGCACCTAAAAGTATATTCCTTGCATCGGCGAAGGTAATTTCCTTAACTGCATCCACGAAAATTGGCGTGGCCTCTTTAACGGCATCCTCAGCAGCTCTATTGAGTGCTTTTAGCCCTTCATCGGCCAGGCTGCCTAATCCTATATCACGTAGACCTTTGTCTACTTTTTGTAATTCTGTCGGTAAAAGAATTTTTACAAGTTCATTTTTATAAAAACCATCAGTTTTGGTCAGTTTGGTCACTTGCTTTTCGATACCCAAATCCAAAGCTTGCCTTAGGCCGGATGCAATATCAGTATTGCTCAAAACCCCACCTCCTTGTGGTAATGAGTCAACAACGCCCTGTAATTCTGCACAGGAGTGCACTGTGAAAAATGTAAGTAAAACAACTATCGATTTTTTCATATATGTCTAATTTTAGTGTGTCCAAAAATATATGAAATAGTTTAGATTACCTGTATTTGGGAAAGATATTGCCGTAAAGACCAAGTTTTATGGCGTCACTGTGTTTATTTCTACCATCAGTTTTTTTCTTCCCACCAATGGGTTTGAATACCCGGAGGTTCTTGATTTCCACTTAAGATCCACAGCATTTTTTAAAAACATTCCAAAATATTGAGTAGAGACACTGCTTTATCCCTATTTACAAGTTTAAACTATTCTTAATATAAGGCGACTTCTTTTATAAAATCTGTAAATTTGCAGGACCTATAATTTCAATTTTCAACAATGATACAAGCAACACCATATAAACCGAAACATAAAGTCAGAATAGTAACTGCTGCTTCTCTTTTTGATGGGCATGATGCAGCCATAAACATCATGCGTCGCATCATCCAATCTACAGGGGTTGAAGTGATTCATTTGGGTCATGATAGAAGTGTAGAGGAGGTGGTCAATACTGCCATTCAGGAAGATGTTAATGCCATTGCAATTACCTCCTATCAAGGTGGACATAATGAGTATTTCAAATACATGTATGACCTATTAAGAGAAAAAGGCGCAGGGCATATCAAGATTTTTGGCGGCGGTGGCGGTGTCATTCTTCCTTCAGAAATTAAAGAATTGATGGATTATGGCATTACCAGAATTTATGCTCCAGATGATGGTAGGGAAATGGGGTTGCAGGGTATGATCAATGATCTTGTGAAAACTTCTGATTATGCGATAGGAGATGAACTGAACGTTGAATTAAATGATTTAAAGAAAAAGAATCTAAAGGCCATTGCAAGAATCATTTCTTCGGCTGAAAACTTTCCAGAGGTGGCAGAAGTTATATTGGATAAAATTCATATAAAAAATAAAACTTCAAAAACACCGGTTCTTGGTATAACTGGAACAGGAGGTGCCGGTAAGTCATCATTGGTGGATGAATTGGTACGTCGTTTTTTAATCGATTTTCCTGAGAAGACTGTAGGTTTAGTCTCTGTCGATCCTTCAAAACGGAAAACTGGTGGGGCCTTACTTGGAGATCGTATCCGGATGAATGCCATCAACAACCCTCGTGTCTATATGCGAAGTTTGGCGACTCGTCAATCTAATCTTGCACTTTCAAAATATGTCAATGAAGCTATTGAAGTTTTGAAAGCTGCAGAATATGATTTGATCATTATCGAAACCTCAGGGATAGGCCAGTCGGATACGGAAATTATTGAACATTCTGACGTGTCGTTATATGTAATGACGCCAGAATTTGGTGCTGCTACACAATTGGAAAAGATTGACATGCTCGATTTTGCCGATTTGGTGGCCATCAACAAATTTGACAAACGTGGCTCTTTGGATGCTTTGCGAGATGTGAAAAAACAGTACGTTCGCAACCATCTCCTATGGGATGTGGATCCAAAAGACTTACCGGTTTTCGGGACGATAGCCTCACAATTTAACGATCCGGGAATGAATACGTTGTATAAGGCGATCATGGATAAAATTGTCGACAAAACGAAGGCCGATTTAAAATCGACTTTTACCATTTCTGATGAAATGAGCGAGAAGATTTTTGTAATTCCTCCTGCAAGAACACGCTACCTCTCTGAAATAGCGGAGAGTAATCGTGCTTATGATAAAACGGCAACGGAACAGGTTGAAGTGGCACAAAATCTTTATGGGATTTATAAAACCATCGAATCCGTTATTGGACAAACTCCAAAATTGGACAAAGCGGGGATAGATGATCAATATATCAACTCAAGTGGTGTCGAAAATAAGGATTTTGTAAAACTACTGGTGGCCGAATTTGACCGTGTCAAGTTAAACCTTGATCCTTACAATTGGGAAGTTATTACTGGTTGGGATGAAAAAGTCAATACTTACAAAAATCCAGTTTATGCTTTTAAAGTGAGGGGTAAGGAAATAAAAATTGAGACCCATACTGAGACGCTTTCCCATTTAAAGATCCCTAAAGTTGCCCTCCCAAAGTACCAAGCTTGGGGTGATGTTTTAAGATGGATTTTACAAGAGAATGTTCCAGGTGAATTTCCTTTTACCGCTGGGCTATATCCTTTTAAAAGAACGGGAGAAGATCCAGCACGTATGTTTGCTGGCGAAGGGGGCCCGGAAAGGACCAATCGCCGTTTTCATTATGTGAGCATGGGTTTACCGGCCAAGCGTTTATCTACTGCCTTTGATAGCGTCACACTTTATGGAAATGATCCCGATTACCGTCCTGATATTTATGGGAAAATTGGAAATGCTGGGGTAAGTATCTGTTGTTTGGATGATGCCAAAAAACTGTATTCTGGTTTTAACCTATCACATCCAATGACCTCGGTAAGTATGACCATAAACGGTCCTGCTCCAATGCTTTTGGGTTTCTTTATGAATGCTGCTATTGATCAACAATGTGAGCTTTATATCAAGGAGAATGGACTGGAAAAGGAAGTAGAGGCCAAGATTGCCAAAATCTACAAAGATAAGGGTGTAGAACGCCCAAGCTACAAAGGCGACTTGCCAGAAAGTAATGATGGTTTGGGGTTAATGCTTTTAGGTGTGACAGGCGATCAAGTATTGCCGAAGGACGTTTATCAAGACATCAAGACCAAAACCATTGCTCAAGTGCGTGGTACCGTTCAGGCCGATATCTTAAAAGAAGACCAAGCGCAAAACACCTGTATTTTCTCTACAGAATTTGCTTTGCGACTGATGGGGGATGTACAGGAATATTTCATTGAGAACAATGTGCGCAACTTTTACTCTGTGTCTATTTCAGGTTATCATATCGCAGAAGCTGGAGCAAATCCAATTACGCAGTTGGCATTGACCTTATCCAACGGATTTACCTACGTGGAGTATTATTTGAGTAGAGGGATGGACATCAATAAATTTGGTCCAAACCTATCATTCTTTTTTTCCAACGGGATTGATCCTGAATATGCCGTAATTGGTCGCGTGGCGCGTAAAATATGGGCGAAGGCCATGAAAAATAAATATGGCGCCGACCCGAGAGCACAAATGTTGAAATATCATATCCAAACTTCAGGGCGTAGCCTGCATGCACAAGAGATTGATTTTAATGATATCCGGACGACGCTTCAGGCTTTGTATGCCATTTACGACAACTGTAATTCACTCCATACAAATGCCTATGACGAAGCCATTACCACACCAACCGAAGAATCGGTGAGACGTGCCATGGCTATACAATTGATCATCAATAAGGAATTAGGATTGGCGAAAAATGAAAACCCAATTCAAGGCTCTTTCATTATTGAAGAATTAACCGATCTGGTAGAGGAGGCGGTGTTGATGGAATTTGACCGTATTACAGAAAGGGGAGGCGTTCTTGGTGCTATGGAAACCATGTACCAACGCAGTAAAATTCAGGAAGAAAGCTTGTATTATGAGACTTTAAAACATAATGGCGATTTTCCAATTATTGGCGTGAACACCTTTTTAAGCAGTAAAGGATCTCCAACAATTATCCCGAAGGAAGTTATTAGGGCTACCGAGGAAGAGAAACAGTTTCAAATTAAAACGCTCGAAAATCTACACAAAGGAAATGATACAAAAGATTTGCTAAAAGACTTGCAGCACAAAGCTATTCATAATGAAAACATTTTTGAGGCTTTAATGGAGGTCTGTAAAGTGGCTTCATTGGGCCAGATTACGGAAGCTTTATTTGAAGTTGGTGGTCAGTATCGAAGAAATATGTAAGCAGCGAACCACATTTTCCTTTTCGGAAAATGTGTGTGAGTCGCTTATCCCGCTTTTGGGCGGGATCTGTTGATGTTGAGCTGATATCTGCTGAGCCACATTTTCCTTTTCGGAAAATGTGTGTAAAAAGCTTACCCTGAGCGAAGTCCAAGGTCTTATCCCACTTTTGGGTGGGATCTGGTGCATCCTTTTGATTCAGTTAATCCATATATGCTTTTCCTAAAACTTGTAAGTACAGTGTTTTGTGAGCGTGACTAAAAGGTTTTTAACTGCTTCAACTAATTTTCATCATATTTCATAAATCAATAAAATCCATCCTGAACGAAGAGTGTTCGGTTTCTTTTCGATTATAAACTCAACCGTTCATCGTTAATTTATGTAAAGTGATGCCTATTAGGTGGTTAGAAATGTAAAACAACTAATATGTGTTTAGAAACAGTGCTATTATCAGCTTTCAGGACTAATTTTATAGGGTCGCTATTAACCTATTTAAGTATAACCTATAAAATGATTCGATTATGGAAACAACACTACGTTACAAGTTCACGAGAAAATCAAAAAATTATTTTGATTGGTTGATCTACACTATTAAATCAGAAAAATATTATTTGGCAGAAAGTCAAATTGAAGGATGGAATGGTTACGATTAGTTAATTTTAATCAAGAATATTTAAGGAAATTTTTTTCAGACCTGACAGGTTTCCGAAACCTGTCAGGTCTTTTGTATGCGATGATCTGTGAAAATAAGTCCCGAAGAATCAGGTTAGTGATTTTCAACTAAGCCAATAGATGTGATTTGGTTTTTCGAATTTTATAGGGAGAGCTCGAGAGCTGTCCGTAGGTGGTATCCGTCCGCGAGCTGTCCGTAAGCTGGGAGCTGCATAATAGATTGATTTTCAATTTCAATGGCGATTAATGGTCGATATGTTGTCATTAATTTCATGATTTGGCTGTTTGGGATATTTTTGATTAAGATAAAATCACTATCAAGTTTAATTCGAGCTTTTAAAACAACCTCATTAAGAATGATTCGTCTTTCAGGTTTTGAAGATTTCGCTTGGAAAAGATCAATTTATGACCATATTATTAGACAACAGAAATCTTATAAAAACATTTCAAATTATATTGATGCATATCCTGAAAAATGGCATCAGAATAGTTCTTATTCTAATGTCTAAAATACACTAATTGTGTGGTTGTTTTCGGATAACCAGTTTAAAAATGGGTTTTGGCCATTTATTGATTTAAGTTTCAAAAAAAGTTTCAATAAAATGCATCTTTATCCATCTTTTCACGTCTATTAGATGAACCTTAAAATTATAAACCATGAATAATAAAGAATGTTTCTGCGACTGTGACAGTTGTCAAAAAGGAAATTGTGCTGCATGTACGTGCGAAAACTGTTCCTGTAAAAATTGCAACTGTTAAGCTTAATTTAAAATGTTAATTAAAAGAGTCTGTTTTAGTAATTTTACACTAAGTAGGACTCTTTTTTTAATGGTCTAATATGAAAACGAAAACAGTTTGGGATTTATATGCACAAGACATTAGGCACTTTATTTTCAGTAAAGTGAAAGATGAGGTTGTTACTGATGATTTACTACAGGAAACCTTTATAAAAGTCCATGTAAAATTGGATACTTTAAATAACGAAAATAAAATTAAAGCCTGGGTGTTCTCTATTGCCCGTTATACGGTGATGGATTATTTTAGGCAAAACAATCTCAGCTATTCAATAGAAGAAAAGGACATTGTTGAAGAGCATACCCATTCTGACCATACTAAAGAAGACTGTTTGCGAGGCATCATTAAGGCGTTACCTAAAAAATATAGAAACCCCTTAATTTTGGCTGATATCCAAGGTTTGAAACAAGCTCAAATTTCAGAGAGATTGGATTTACCTCTGCCAACTATAAAATCGCAGATTCAGCGCGCAAGAAAACTCATTGCACAAGGTTTTGTGAAATGCTGTGATTTTAAGATCAATGACGATGGTTATTTGGTTGGGGAGTTACAAGAAAAGGAAGACTGCAAAGTCTGCAACTAAGCAGCTTTAGTGTTTTCCATCTTCCATATTGGAATATGCCGGTTTGATAATAGTCCCCGAATTATGGAATTTATTCTGAATTTAATGTTTTACAAAGTCAACATCCAAGTGTGTTGCAATCTTCTAAACTTTCTTAACTCTCTTCTCAGAATAGGAAGGTAGTCTCTACCGTTACTATGACTTTTTTCTAGGCGTTTGCAGTTTTTATAAAGCAGATTGGTCAGTCGTTCCAAAGAAGCAATATGCTTGTATTTTTTATCGGAATGGCGCTCCATCTCTGCATTGACAATTTCGGGAGCCAATGAAGTGGACTGCTGAACAATATCACCAGAAAAATAAATATCTGTGTCTTCAGAACCATCTGGTTTTAAGTAATTTAAGTCTTGACTTAAATACGTAGAAATACTTCGAGAAAGAATAATAATTTCTATCGCTTTTTTGTAAAGCGGCATTTCAGGTAGGTAGGATGGAATTGGGTTCGACATGTTAATATAGCATTTTTATCAAATTTAGTGACAAATTCATTGGAAATATAATTGGTTTTAAAGTAAAAGGTTATATTTGCTTTAATAATTAAAGTATTTTAGTTAATTTTCTTTAATATGAGTATTGACGGCCTTAATTGGAAGATCTTAAAGAGTTTACAGCATAATGCGCGACAGTCGAATGCTGAAATAGGTAGACAAATTGGAATCAGTTCTCCAGCAGTTTCTGAACGTATTAAAAAGATGGAAGATGCTGGAATTATTCAAGGGTATCATGCCTTTGTTTCTCCTTTTGAGGCTGGTTATCAGCTAAAGGCAATAATAACCTTAAGAGCTTTTATGGGCATGCTGAAACCCTTTCTTGAAAAAGTAAAAACTTATGACGAGGTTTTGAATTGCTACAGAATAACTGGAAACGAAAATATTGTTATGGAAGTGGTTCTAAAAAATCAAAAGCATCTAGAAAGTTTTATTGACCAGCTGATTGTTTATGGAGAAACCAAAACGCAGATCGTGTTATCGCATGTGGTGAAATACAATGAGGTACGACCTATAAAGTAGCAACTGTTATTTATAATAGTGTTATCATGTCTCGAGGCTCTTGGTCAAATGTCGTCAAACCCATCAAAATCATCGAAATTAAAAGGTATATCATCGTCAGGATCAACATCATCATAATTGACTCCCGGCGGATTAAAGAGACCCCAACGATCAATGGTATAGTTCCAACAATCGAAGGTTTTGACCCATTCTGCAAACAATACCCTAAATTCATCCACTTCATTTCGTAAGATATCGAGATACTCAGTATCCGGATAGCCATGCATTTGTAAGCCCCTTGCATCCGTAATCAGCTCCATTGCAGCCTTTCTGATAATGGCGGCATTTTCCATCCTGATGTCATAAAGCATATCTTCAGACGAGGCACCTGCGATTTTAGCAGGTATGATAGAAGCATTCATGCCCATGTATTTGAGATTGTGTTGCATCATCTCGGCCTCAATCGGATCTTCAAATTCTATATCGGTCTTTTCAACGGAATCTATGATAGAGCCAACAAGATCCATGATTTCACGTGCCTTTTGAAATATAGGCAGATTTTCCCATTGTTCCATAACTTATTCGTTTTTAGTACTTAATGCTTCAATATGTTCGGTGATTATTTTGGCATGAATCCTTGAGTTTTCGATAAACCACTTATGGGTTTCCATACCACCACAAATAACGCCGGCTAAATATAGTCCAGAAATATTGGTTTCCATAGTGTCGGGATCATAATGAGGTAAGCGGGCATTGTCATCGGAGAGTTTAATTCCTGCATTTATTAAGAACTCAAAGTTAGGGCGATACCCTGTAAGGGCCACAACAAAATCATTGGCCAAAGTCATCTCGCCATTTGGTGTATTAATGGTTATTTCTGTTTCTTCAATCTTAACGACTTCCGAATTAAAATAGGCCTTAATGCTTCCTTCCTTAATTCGATTGATGATATCTGGCTTTACCCAATACTTCACACGTTCGCCTATTTCCGAACCTCTGATGACCATGGTTACATTTCCACCTTTTCGCCAAATCTCGAGGGCGGCATCAACAGATGAATTGCTGGCACCAACCACAACTACATCTTGCATGGCATATGGATGCGCTTCATTATAATAATGGGTGACTTTTGGCAAATCTTCCCCAGGCACATCCAATAGTGTCGGAATATCGTAAAAACCAGAAGCGATAATTACTTTGTCGGCAAGATATTGTGTTTTGGAAGTTGAGACTTCAAAATCATCTTTTGATTTCTTAATTGTTAAAACCTCCTCGTATAAATGAATATTCAATTCGTTTGAGGTCGCCACACGTCTATAATATTCGAGGGCTTCATCTCTATTTGGTTTCGGGTTGTTGCTGATAAATGGGATCTCATCAATTTCGAGCTTTTCAGAAGTCGAAAAGAAGGTCATGTTTTTTGGATAATTGAACAATGAGTTGGTCAATGCACCTTTTTCTATAACCACATAGTTCCAATTTTTCTTTTTGCATTCCAATGCGCAAGCAATGCCAATAGGGCCTGCACCAATAATTAATACTTTATATGTTGTTGTCATGGTTTAATAGTTGTTTTGGAATTTCATTTGGCCTTTTAAATAGATTAGGAGGCCTAATCCAAACAGGCCCAAAATAATCATAAAACTCCAAGTTTTAAGAAATCCATAGGCATCAATTAAATGAAAGCCTAGATTATGTGCAAAAATATGGGAAATAGAGAAAGCAATGCTGTAAAGTGCCATATATTCTCCTTTAAGTCCGCGTTTTGCCCGGAACAGAGCGAAAGAATTTGAAAAGGGAAAAACAATCATTTCTCCAAAGGTCAGTAAAACCATTCCTATGACAACAAACCCAAGCCACGGATCCATGATCAAAAATAAAAAACTTAAACATGTTAAACCTAATCCGAAGGCCAACAATCCTATTTTTGTATGTCTTTTGTTTTCTAACCAGTAAATTAAGGGCATTTCAAAGGTAAATATGAGAATGCCATTCAAAGCCATTAAAAGACCGATCTCAAATTCTGAGAGACCAATCCCTTCCTTGTAGAAAAAGGGAATCGTCGAAATTAGCTGCAAGAAAACAATGCCAAAAATGACCATGGTCAAAAGAAAAATAATAAAGAATTTATCTGTGTATGCAGATTTAGGATTTAAATTGATCTCATTATCCAATGTTTTTGACTTCTTAGGATGCAATACATTCAATAATACGACTCCGGCAATCATACAGCTAATGCCATCTATCCAAAAAAGACTACTATAGTCCATTGTGGTAATGATCAAACCGCCAATGGCTGGACCGACGGAAAAGCCTAGATTGATGGCCAGCCTGATCAAAGTGATGCTTCTGGTCTTGTTTTCTGGTTTACTGTATGCATTTAACGCTACAAACATGGCAGGTCTAAACATGTCGGCTACAGCCATCAGGATGAAAATCCCGATAGATACTAATGCTAATGTTTCTAAGTATTGCATCCCAATAAATAGTAGGCCACTAAGAACAAGGCTGATATACATTACTTTATAGTAGCCGATTTTATCTGTAAGTTTTCCGCCAAACCAAGAACCTACTAAAGAGCCAAAACCAAAGGCGCTCATGATCCATGCCACATCATCCAAAGAGAAATTCAAATCGGTGGTAAGATAAAGTGACAAAAACGGTATGACCATTGTGCCTGCTCTGTTGATAAGGGTAATTAGGGACAGCCACCAGACTTCTTTAGATAGGCCCCTAAACGTATTGAGATAAGTTCGTCCTAAGGTAGAATTAAAGGAATTGAAAACTTTCATACAAAAGGCTATTAACTGAAACATTAGGCCATCAGATCGAATTCAAGAAAGCGTCATTGGGAAAACTATTGTAATGGTAAAAAACAAAAAATCCGACATTTAGACCGGACTTGCTTACTCACTGAAAAATATATCAAATTCATATGACAACACAAGTCCAATCAATGAAGGTAGAGGTCCTAATTTGATTGTCGGAAATGATACTGTGATACATGATTTTAGTGTTAATTGTTGCTCAAAGCTATGGAAAATTAGTTAAAATTGTATGTTTGTAAATCAATTATTTTTTTATGAAAACACTATATTTATTTTTGTTGACATTCATTCTTTTATGGAGTTGTGCTCAAGACAAACAACCAATTCAAGGCGAGACAGAGTTTCAGAGAAATCTTAATTCAGAATTTAAAGATGCCTCAAAGTCGCCCTTAAAACAGAAAGATAGAAGAGCGTTCACAGGGCTGGATTTTTTTAAATTTGATTCTCTGTATGTGGTAGAGGCAACTTTTACAAAATCAGTTGATGAAAAACCGTTCAAAATGAAAACCACAACGGATAGACTCCCGACATACTTAAAATACGGTGAGGTTACCTTTGATTTAAAAGGTGAATCGTTTACATTAAATGTTTATCAAGATCAGGACTTAATGAACGAAGAAGGTTTTGAGGACTACTTGTTTTTACCGTTTTTAGATGACACCAATGGTGATGAAACTTATGGTGGCGGACGCTATATCGATTTGAGCATTCCAGAAGGTGACGTCATGACCATCGATTTTAATACAGCCTATAATCCTTATTGTGCCTACGACGAAAAGTATTCATGCCCGATCGTACCACGGGAAAATTATGTAGATGCCGAGGTTAGAGCGGGTGTTATGGCGTTTTTGAAATAGTTTTCAAGCAGCAATCGGAAGTCGGAAGTATTCAGTAGGGTAATTGCTTTAGTTTTTATCTGTAACAATTTCTGCAAAATCAGCGCGATCTGAGGGAAATGAAACTTCGTGCAGCTGTCCGAACCAACTCCAATCAACTTTTCACCAAATACATTCCGAAAAAAACAGCTAAAAACCCAATCACGAAACTCGCTATGGTATAAATAGCAAAACTCATAAAATCACCCGATTTTAAAAAGACATGATTCTCATAAGCAAAGGTAGAGAAGGTTGTAAAGCCCCCACAAAAGCCCGTGGCCAGAAACAAGATTTGGTTTTGGGATAGCGCATTGTTCTTTAGGGCCAATCCTAAAATAATGCCAATCAGGAAACTTCCTAAAATGTTGGCCACGAATGTGCCGTACGGAATACCGGTTTCAGGACTGTTGAGGAATTTCGCGATAATAAATCTCAAGGCGCTTCCAAGTCCACCTCCCAAAAAAACTAATAAGAGTTGTTTCACAAGACTTCAATGGTTTCTTTAATAGGTATATAGATTTCAGTTACCCAATGGGCAGGATTAGGAAGTTTGGCAGGATCATTTTTATAGACCTCAAACGGACTCATATCTGAAGCTTCCAAATTCTGATCTTTTAAATAATTGTTGGCAATGGTCCATGCTTCGTTTAGATTGGTATAATTGCCTTTTAAGGTCACTTTAATAGCTTTGGTACGTTCCATAAAGCCACTAAGCACATTGCTGTCTTCTGCAATGATGACTCTTTCGCTTACGGGGATGGCATTGCTCATAATCACATTCCCATTCTCCAAATTCATTTCAATATAAATGGTGAATGGCATGCCATTGGCCGTGATGTTATGGGTAGTCATAAAGGTATCTATATCATCAAATTGGGCTCTCATGGCTGTATTCTTATTGCTTCCGGTAGAAGAAATTGTTTTGTACAAATAAAAACCGCCGCCATATTCCGTTATGCCGTCAATATTAATGGAATACGTAGCCATGCTTTTTGCTACCTTTTTATCGATACTTTCCAAGTCTGCTTTAAATTGCTCTGAAACTTCCTCTTCATTATCACCAAACAATGCGAATTTTGCTTTGGTCATAAACGCTAAATTATCTGCATCAAGAGTTCTTGTGACGTTAGTTGAACCATCATCATTGGACATGAAATGCCATTTTAATTCTGATCTTTTTATTCGCTGACTTGTAAACGTCTGGAGAATGGAGTCGTTAGGGGTGGCTATAGTTTTCTGAATTGTTTCCGAGCTTTTCCAAAATGAAGACCAATCCATATCAGTGGTATCTGAAACGATATCAAAAACTACCGCTTTAGGTGCATTAATAGTGGTGCTTTCCGTTACTTCAAAATCATTGGGTTGAACTGCGACGTAGATAGCCATTCCGATAAAAGCAATTAAAAGTAGAAATAATAGGTATTTTAGAAATTTCATTGGGTGATTTTGTAGAGTTTATCAAAGATAGACAATTTTATAGTATCTTAATAAATATTACATTTGTAACACAACAATTAAAAATTAAATTATTAATGAACTTAAAATCAATTTTCTGGATTGCATTGGCAATGAGTTTAACTATTGCTTGTAAAAATGAACCCAAAACAAGTACTGATCCGAATGCCACCACGGTTGAAGCCCAAAAAGCTGACGCGTCTTTTGACTATACTGTCGAGCAGTTTGCTGACGTAAAGATTCTTCGGTACCAAATACCGGGATGGGATAATTTGACCTTAAAAGAGCAAAAACTAGTCTACTATTTAACCCAAGCAGGATTGGCAGGTCGTGACATCATGTGGGATCAAAATTACCGTCATAACCTTAAAATCAGGAGAGCTTTGGAATCCGTCTATAGCACTTATGACGGCGATAAATCTTCTGAAGATTGGAAAGCGTTTGAGACCTATTTAAAACGTGTTTGGTTTAGCAATGGTATCCATCACCATTATTCCAATGATAAATTAAAAGCAGAATTTTCCCAAGACTATTTGAAATCTTTATTGACGGCTACCAATACGCAGTTGGAAGGCGAATCTTTTGATGTGATTTTTAATGATCAAGATTCAAAGAAAATCAATCAAGCTAAAGGAGCAGATAATGTGGCACAATCAGCTGTTAATTTCTATGGAACAGATGTCACTACGGCCGATGTGGTGCAATTCTACAAGAATAAAAAGTCGCCCAATCCTGACAAACCCTTGTCTTTTGGACTGAATTCCAAATTGGTAAAGGAAAACGGTGAATTAAAGGAATTGGTTTATAAATCGGGAGGCTTATACGGTTCAGCTATTGACGAAATTGTGAAATGGTTGGAGTTAGCTAAGGGTGTCGCTGAAAACCAAGCCCAAGGAGATGCCTTAGGACTTCTTATCCAATATTATAAAACTGGTGACCTACAAACTTGGGATGACTACAATGTGGCATGGACTGCTGCCACTGAAGGAAATGTGGATTATATCAATGGTTTTATTGAAGTTTATAATGATCCTATAGGCTATAGAGGTTCTTATGAGAGTATTGTGCAGATCAATGATTTTGACATGTCACAAAAAATGAAAGTTTTGTCAGATAACGCACAATGGTTTGAAGATAATTCTCCTTTAATGGATGCTCATAAAAAGAAAAATGTGGTAGGTGTTACTTATAAGGTTGTGAATGTGGCAGGGGAAGCTGGAGATGCTTCGCCGAGCACACCAATTGGAGTGAATTTACCAAATGCCAATTGGATTAGAGCAGCAGTTGGAAGTAAATCGGTTTCTCTTGGAAATATTATCGAAGCTTATAATAATGCAGGCAGCGCAGGAAGATTAAAAGAGTTTGTCTACGACGACGAAGAATTGAAGTTAGAGCAAGAATACGGACAGGTTGCAAGTAAGTTGCACACAGCATTACATGAAGTGGTGGGTCATGCGTCAGGACAATTGAATCCTGGTGTAGGCGAAACCAAAGAAACACTTAAAAACTATGCCTCCACTTTAGAGGAAGGACGTGCTGACTTGGTGGGGCTTTATTATTTATACAGTCCGAAACTACAAGAACTTGGTTTGGTGGATGATTGGAAAAAAGTGGGGATGGCTGCTTATGATCGCTATATCCGCAACGGATTAATGACCCAATTGATCCGATTGAATTTGGGCGATAATGTTGAACAGGCCCATATGAGAAATAGACAGTGGGTGAGTGCATGGGTTTTTGACAAAGGCAAAGAAGACAATGTCATCGATAAAATCACACGTGACGGTAAAACGTATTACAATATCAATGATTACGATAAATTACATGAACTTTTTGGGCAGTTACTTCGCGAAACCCAACGTATCAAGTCTGAAGGTGATTTCGAGGCGGTTGAAAATTTGGTAGAAACCTACGGGGTTAAGGTAGATCAAGAATTGCATAAAGAGATTTTAGAAAGAAATGCGCAATTTCCTGATGCACCTTATAGCGGATTTGTAAATCCTGTTTTGGTCGCAGAAAAAGATGATAACGGGGAGATTACCGCAATAAAAGTCACACAGCCAGAGTCTTTTCCAAGCCAAATGCTGGACTACAGCAAAACTCATAGTTTTTTGAAAGAAGAGAATTAAATCAGTGAAACTCAACTTTTAAAAATTGCGAAGCAATGCATTAAGTATTGATAGTTGATTTAATCCCGCTTTTTAGCGGAATCTTTGGCCTTATTAATAGACGCTCTGCGTTGAAGTTAAAAACGTATTTCTAATCTGATACCTCATACCGTTGGGTCGATTTAGTTCGTTTTTGTTTCAAAGCACATTTAATAGAAAACGGGGAACTTTAATTTAGTTTCCCGTTTTTTTATTGACGCTAAATTTCAATAATAAAAGATTGAAAACGATAAGCGTGATGATCGAAATGATTACAGTCATAATAGTATTGTTTTTAATACATCTTAAAAAATAAAAGATGTCATCATTTTTTTTATTAAATATTTGATCAGTTGACAAGTAATCTCAATGTTTGTGAACCGCCATTGCTGTTGCTTATTTTTATAAAATATAAGCCTGGATCTTTAACACTAAGATTTTCAACACGCTCAACTGAAGTATAGGATCTCGATAATACAACTTGCCCAAGCATGTTGAATATATTAAGGTTTAAAGTCTCTACTTGATGCCCTAAGCTTAAGCTAAAACTTCCATTAGTCGGATTAGGAAATAGGGTTATTTTAGAGAATTTCCTGTCATCGAGTGATAGGGGTTGACTGATGCGATAAACAAACGCTGTTGCTTTTCTGGGTGCTTGTGCAACCACATAAGTGTTCCCATCTGATGACAATGACAATGCAGAACCTAACAAATCAAAATTAGCACTACCCGTAACCACTTGACCAACTTGTATCCAATCGACTCCGTTAAATTGATTAACGGTAACAGTTCCTGCTTGTAATCCGCCTTGCACGTTTACACCGTTGGCTCCAATTGCGAGAATGGTGCCATTTGCACTCATACTTAAACTGCTTCCAAAAGAATCATTACTATTCTCTCCATCCATATCGCTACCTAATTGTGTCCACTGTGCACCATTATATGTGAATACCTTAACCTGTCCGGTTTTTGAGGTGTTTAGGGCACTATAGGCGATAATATTTCCGTCTGCACTGATGGCTACTTCTCTTCCTATACCCTCATTTGCTACACCTAAAATCTCTTGACCTTTTTGCACCCAATCTGTGCCGTTAAAAGCATATACTGATATAACACCTGCACCACTACTTGTTAAGTTGGCACCAGAAATGATTAATGTATTACCAGAGGCATCCATGTCGAGGGTTCTGCCCAAACTTCTATTAGCCGGAGGATTTATTGCATTGCCTTTGAGGATCCAATTGGTACCGTTGTAGGTATAAATACGAACACGACCAGCATCAGATACTCCATTAAAATCAGCAAATGGGGAGGAGGCTGCAAAAGTATTTCCATCAGACGAAATCTTAACTTTATATCCAAAAAAGTCTCCAATGTTTTCTCCTAAAATATTAGATCCCATCTGTTGCCAATTAGAACCAATATATTGATATACTTGCGCTAAACCTGAGTTGGAACCATTGCTCCCTGACTGATTGGCGCCAATACACACTATATTTCCATCTGCACTTAAGCTTACAGATTCACCACCCCTTGTCGAAGATATTATGGTACTGCCTTTTTGAGCCCAATTTGAACCATTAAGCGTGTATATAAGCACCCGATTGCCAATGCTTGGACCACCAGTTGGTTGACCAAAAGCTACTGTATTTCCGTCGGCGCTAATACTGACTGATTTTGCGAATTCAGCATTTGTCGAGCCAGTAAAATCAGCACCCAACTGATTCCAAGTTTGTGCTAAAGTACCTGAATAAAATAAAAAAACACTTAAGTATAAAAGGGCAAATAACAGGGGTTTTTGATGGTGTAATTTAGTTCTCATCTTATCGAATCTTTTGGTTTGTAGGATAACATCGGAGAACAATTGAAATGTCATCATAAAAAACTAACTTTTAAAATGGAAACATTTCCGATTCTGTATGGCAGATTGGATTCATTGAATAATGAAGATATTTTAGGGTTTCTACGTTACCCGAAATTGTTATAAAAGTGCAACTCTTGAAGATTTCCAGAATATTTTTCTGATGAAATAATGTTTTGGTCGTTTAATATTAAGTAAACATATACTTAACCGCCAAAATCATTAAAATAAAAGCAATAAAGGCAATAAGGATCCAGATGCTGCCTTTATAGTACTTTCTGTGAAGTTTTAAATCTTTACGATAAGTATAAATCAAGATTATAGCAAAAGCAATTGCAAATAAAATCCCGAAAATCAATTGACCATTAGTTAACATATCGCTATTTTTATGCAAAATTAATCAAACCATTTTACAATCTGAACAAGCTTTTCGTGAAAAAGGCAAGTTGTCATGTATATCAGGCTTCATTTGATCGGTTTATGGCCATTTTGAATTGTTCAGCTCTTAAAACATACGACATTATAAATATTTTTTGATATGAAAAGAAAACTGGATGCAGTAAAAGCATTTCATACGGCATTTAAAATTGGTCATAGAGAAAGTCCAAAGGCCGATTTGGGAACGGAGAAAAATATGCTTCGTTACAAATTGATGAGAGAAGAAAATGAAGAATATCTCGAAGCTGCAAATGCCAATGACCTCGTGGAAGTAGGTGATGCCCTAGGCGATATGCTCTACATTTTATGCGGAACTATCATAGAACACGGTTTTCAGCATAAAATTGAAGAAATTTTTGACGAAATCCAAAGAAGCAATATGAGTAAGTTAGGTGCCGATGGTAAACCTATTTATCGCGATGACGGGAAAGTCTTAAAAGGCCCAAATTATTTTCAGCCAAATATTGAGAAAATACTTGATTCTTAAACTAAAAACACCAAATAAAAAACTCCAAATTCCTATGATTTAAGACATGGGAATTTGGAGTTTATAAAATTGTTGTTGGAATTTAAACTTGGTATCTCCAACCGTGCTTATCTTCATCCATATTGTGCTGGATGTTAAGCATCTTATCTTTTAAAGTGTCCGCGTAGGAGTTTTCGATGGTTGGTAATTCAAAAAGCTCATCTGCATGTTCAAATGCTGAGATAGGACTGATTACTACAGCAGTTCCTGCACCAAAAATCTCTTTTAACGAACCATTTTTAGATGCCTCCTTGATTTCAGTCACCGTTATAGGTCTGACTTGGACTTCAATACCGTTGTCTTCTGCAAGTTGAATGATGCTTCTTCTGGTAACTCCATCCAAAATACGATCGCTTAGGGGCGCGGTGATCAAGGTGTCATTTATTCTAAAAAACACGTTCATGGTCCCAGCTTCCTCCAATCTTTCGTGGGTATCGGCATCCGTCCAAATCACTTGTTGAAACCCTTTCTTTTGAGCAAGACTTGTCGGATAAAACTGAGCTGCATAATTGCCCGCTGCCTTAGCAAAACCTACACCTCCATTGGCTGATCTACTGTACTCTTCTGCAATCAACACCCGAATTTTACCAGTATAATAAGCTTTTGCCGGAGCACAAATAATCATAAATCGGTAATTATTTGAAGGAGAGGCTGAGATTGCTGGATCGGTAGCAATTATAAAGGGTCTAATATAAAGTGAGTTTCCTTTTCCTGGCTTTACCCAAGCGCTATCCATTTTCAATAAGGTGGTGAGGCCATTCATGAAGTATTCTTGTGGGAATTCAGGCATTGCCAATCTTGTCGCCGATTTGTTGATACGGTTAAAGTTATCGATAGGTCTGAAAAGCCATACTTTGCCATCATCATCCTTATAGGCTTTCATACCTTCAAAAACGGCCTGACCATAATGGAATACCCGTGCCGACGGATCCATGGTCATAGGTTGATAAGGAATTATTTTTGGCGTTTGCCATTCACCATTTTCATAGTCACAGATAAACATGTGATCAGTAAAAGTTCTACCAAATGTTAGGTTGTCAAAATCAACAGCATCAATCTTGGTAGTATCTGATTTTACGATATCGATTTCGTGTGAAGTGTGTTTTATCATCATATATTTTTTGATGCTGCAAATTTAGTCATTTCTTGCAGTATAAAAAATCAAATATTTGTTTTAAAAAAAACTTATATTTGTCTCTATAAATTTCTCATAAAGTAAATAAAATATGAAAAAAATTCTTATCGTTTTTGGAATTGCCTTAACCGTGATGGCCTGTAAAACTGAAGATAAAAAGGTAGAAACTCAGGAAGTAGAAAAGGAAGTTATGGCCTATACGTCAATTGGTGAAGAGATTACTGCCGATGCCGCAAAATCAACATCTGATATGGCAGAAGCCTATAAATCGATGAGTGTTGGAGATACCATAAACGCCAAAATGATTGGGAAAGTAGATGAGGTGTGTCAGTCTAAGGGCTGTTGGATGAAAGTAAATCTCGAAAATGGTGACCAGATCATGGTGAAATTCAAGGATTACGGATTTTTCATGCCAAAAGATATCGCTGGAAGAGAAGTTGTGATCAATGGGAAGGCGTATGTCAATGAAGTTCCGGTTGACGAATTGCAACATTATGCAGAAGATGCAGGTAAATCTGCCGAGGAAATTGCAGCAATCACTGAGCCTAAAACAACATTTTCGTTTGAGGCAGACGGTGTATTGTTGAAAGGTATATAACTCTTGCAACGCAAAATTATAACAACGGCCGATGGTTCCAAGACCATCCAAATAGAAGAGTGGAATGAACAGTACCATTCCGTTCATGGGGCCATACAAGAAGCAAACCACGTGTATATTAAGCATGGTTTGCTTTTTTGTTTTGATCGGTTAAATTCTTCAAATGATGAAAGTCAGGAGATTTCAATTTTAGAAATAGGTTTTGGCACAGGTCTGAATGCGTTTTTAACCTTGTTGCAGGCCGATGAGCATCAAATTGACATATATTATAGAGGGGTAGAAGCATTTCCGATTTCGTCTAATGAGATGGCCGCTTTAAATTATCCAGAAACGCTTCGTGTTCTAGAGAAAACAGCACTTTTTGAAAAGATGCATAAAATCCCGTGGGAAATAGACAAACGTCTAATATCTTACTTTACACTTCACAAACAACAGAAATTATTCAGTGATATCACAGATAAAGATCGATTCGATTTGATCTACTTTGATGCTTTTGGGGCGCGAGTTCAACCTGAACTTTGGACCATATCTATTTTTAAAATCATGTTTGATGCTTTAAAATCAGGCGGAGTATTAGTAACCTATGCTGCTAAGGGGAGCGTGCGTCGAGCCATGCAATCCGTTGGTTTCAGTGTTGAAAAACTACCCGGTCCACCCGGAAAAAGGGAAATGCTTCGAGCAACGAAACATTCGACCTAATTCAATTGTTAAGAGATAGAAAAGGCTCTTAACATTCAGCGAGTTTGAGGCTAAATTCGCCTATTTACAAAAGACTTCGAGTAAGGGATTAAGATATATGCTAATGTCTTCTTTCGGAGGGAAGCGTCTAGTTCTAAACGTTAAAAAGATCGATTATTTGTTAATTCTGTTAAACCTTGTGTTAAAGTGATAAACAATCAGTTTTTCATTGGTTAACTTTATAAAAAGCACAAGAAATAGATGAAGGTACTAATTACAGGAGCTACAGGTTTAATAGGTAAGGAAATAGTGAAACGATGTCATGAGCAGAATATATCGGTGCATTATTTGACAACTTCCAAAGAAAAAATTAAAACTCAGGATAATTATGAGGGGTTTTATTGGGATCCCAAAGAAAATATAATTGACAGCAACTGTTTTAAGGATGTGGACGCCATTATTAATTTAGCTGGTGCGGGCCTCGCTAAACGATGGACTAAAAAATATAAAAAAGTGATTGTTGAAAGTAGAGTGCAATCGCTACAGTGTTTGAAAAGTGCGCTTTCAAAAATTGAAAACCATCACGTCAAACATATTCTTTCTGCAAGTGCCATTGGTTTTTATCCAGACTCTCTTACCAAATATTATGACGAATCCTGCATTAAAAAATCGCCATCATTTCTGGGTGAAGTAGTTTCGGAATGGGAAAACGCCGTAGATGAGTTTTCAACCTTGGGATTGTTGGTATCAAAAGTTAGGATTGGTTTGGTGCTGGACGCCAATGAAGGCGCTTTGCCTCAAATGGTAAAACCTATAAAATTTGGATTAGGATCAGCTTTTGGGTCAGGAGAACAATGGCAGTCATGGATTCATGTTTATGATTTATCACGAATTTTCGTTCATATTATTCAGAATGAATTGGAAGGAGTTTACAACGGTGTCGCTCCAAATCCTATTACCAATAATGAACTGACTAGGGCAATTGCGAAAACACTCAATAAACCCCTCATTCTGCCGAACATTCCGAAGTTTTTCATGAAACTTGTGCTGGGAGAAATGCATATTGTACTTTACGAAAGTCAGCGGGTAAGTTCGAAGAAAATTGAAGATTCTGGTTTTGACTTTACGTATTCCAATGTACATCCTGCGTTGGAAGCTATTTTGATATAGCCATTATGAGATTTTGGGTTCGATTTTAAAGATCTTACCTAATTCTTTAATCGTTATGAAGAGTCAGACGAATCATAAATGCCTCCAATCTTTAAATTTTTGCTCCTAACTTACACCGTAGTTGCTTGATTGGAGATAGGTCCAACGGTCCTTTATTCTCTATATTTAACGCCTCTTTCAAGTCCTTAAAATTGAAATATTCGTAAGAAGAAAATGACTTAGCCAATTTTCCATTCTTAATTAACCATACAGCTTCATATTCTCCATTTTCAGATTCTTCATAAATGATGTTGTAGTAATCATAATACTTAAATGGCATTTCTTTAATGTTGGAGGTGAACACATATTTCTGAAAGATAATTCGCTCGGATTCAATCCGTATGGTTTCCATTTTTAAAAGAGGAAAGCATCCAAATAATAAAATAGCGGCTGCAAATAAAGAAGTTAGAATAGATTGGGGATCATTCCATAGTTCTGGATGTATACTATCTGGCGACGATAAAAAAAATAGGAGTAGGGACAACAGGATAGAAAGTCCAAAGACACTATAAACCATTACCTTATATTTTAGGGTGAAATGTGAGATAACCATGATTGTATAAATGATATAAGCATCTAAGAACACATCGATTTTTTGTGGAAATGTCAGCATTTATAAAAAATAATATTTTTTAGTTGACAAGTCATGAAAAGTATATTGTGACATTTTGACATTTTTTCAATATTGGCAGTACTTTTGCCAATTCAAAATGAAGATAAAATTGAAGTTCAAAAATATGAGCAAAAAAGATAAAAATGAAGACATTGATATCAATGTTGAAGAAGCTGTTAATAACGCTGTAAATGAAGATGTTAACGCTGAAGAAGTTAGTGTTGAGGACCAATTGAAAGAGGAATTGGGCAAAGAAAAAGATAAGTTTTTAAGACTATTTGCAGAATTTGAAAACTACAAAAAACGGACAACAAAAGAACGAATAGAATTGTTCAAAACTGCAGGGCAGGATGTAATTCAGTCACTTTTGCCGGTTTTGGACGATTTTGACAGAGCGATTCATGAAATTTCTAAAATAGAAAAAGAGGATAATGAGCTCTTGAAAGGCGTTGAGCTTATTCGCAATAAATTTAGAAGCACCCTAAATAGCAAAGGACTTGAAGATATTGTTGTTGAAGTTGGTGAGGTTTTTAATGCCGATGAACATGATGCCGTTACTCAAATTCCAGCACCTTCAGAAGATTTAAAAGGCAAGATTGTTGATGTCATTGAAAAGGGCTATAAGTTAGGTGATAAAGTGATTCGTTTTCCTAAAGTAATTACAGGATTTTAAATAGGCGGAGTAAGGTTTTAGGAATTGATTAGAATTAACATACAATGAAGGAAGATTATTACGACATATTAAAAATTGATAAGAATGCGTCAGCGAATGACATTAAAAAAGCATATCGCAAGAAGGCGCTAAAATATCACCCAGATAAAAACCCTGACGATAAGGAGGCCGAGGAAATGTTCAAGAAAGCCGCAGAGGCTTATGAAGTATTGAGCAATCCGGAAAAGAAAGCGCGTTATGACCAATTTGGTCATCAGGCATTCCAAGGTGGAGGCGGTTTCAATGGCGGCGGCATGAATATGGATGACATATTTAGCCAATTTGGAGATATTTTTGGCGGTGGTTTCTCTGGTTTTGGAGGCGGTTTTGGTGGACAACAAAGACGCGTTAAGGGTAGTAATCTGAGAATTAGAATTACCTTGACCTTGGAAGAAATTGCCAATGGCGTTGAGAAAAAACTTAAGGTAAAACGCAAGGTTCAGGCGCCAGGTACAACCTATAAAACCTGTTCAACCTGTAATGGATCGGGGCAAGTTATGCGAATTACCAATACCATCTTGGGTCGAATGCAGACATCTTCGCCATGTCCGACCTGTGGAGGTGCGGGAGAAATGATCGATAAAAAACCTTCTGATGCGGATGCTCAGGGCTTGATTATTAAAGAAGAAACCGTATCCGTCAAAATTCCGGCGGGTGTGGTTGATGGCATGCAATTAAAAGTGTCTGGAAAAGGTAATGACGCCCCTGGAAAAGGAATTTCGGGTGATCTTTTAGTGGCCATTCAAGAAGAAGAGCACAGTACTTTGAAGCGTGACGGCGATAATTTGCATTTTGATTTATATGTGAGTTTACCAGATGCTGTATTAGGTACCAGTCAAGAAATTGATACGGTAACAGGTAAAGTACGTATCAAGATAGAATCGGGTGTCCAGTCCGGAAAGATTTTACGATTGAGAGGTAAAGGAATTCCAAGTATCAATGGTTATGGAAAAGGTGACCTATTGGTGCACATTAATGTTTGGACTCCAAAAACCCTGAATAAAGAACAACGGGAGTTCTTTGAAAGCATGAGAGATGACGAACACTTTCAGCCTAAACCAGAAAGTTCGGATAAATCATTCTTTGAGAAAGTTAAAGATATGTTTTCATAACCAAGTGGTAATATGATAAAAATTACTATATTTGAATATCACTAATTCATTTTAGTGATATTTTTCTTTTTCATAGCAATTTTTTCCCATCCTTGATTTATTTATTAAGGGTGGGTTTTGTTTTTAAGGGCATATTGCTTTTTAAATTCCTAAGAAATTAATGGTTTTAAGATAAAATAAAAATATATAATCTGAACTAAACTCTAACATTTAATATATTTACGCATCTTTAATCCATGCCATACAAACGTTATTTCTATGAACAACTTATTAGTTGCAAATTCAGTTTCCAAAAATTTTGGAAATTTTAAAGCGCTAAATGAAGTATCCATTGCAGTTCCAAAAGGAAGTATCTTTGGGCTTTTAGGCCCAAATGGTGCAGGTAAGACGACGCTCATTCGAATTATCAATCAGATTACCATGCCAGATTCTGGCCAGGTGCTTTTGGATGGACAACCATTAAAACCAATGAATATACGTGATATTGGTTATTTGCCAGAAGAGCGCGGTCTATATAAATCCATGAAAGTTGGCGAACAAGTACTCTATTTGGCGCAGTTAAAAGGCTTGTCAAAGCAAGTAGCAAGAGAACGTCTGAAATATTGGTTTGACAAATTGGATATTGGCGATTGGTGGAACAAAAAAATCCAAGAGCTTAGTAAAGGACAAGCCCAAAAAATTCAGTTTATTGTCACGGTAATTCACAAACCTAAACTCCTGATTTTTGATGAACCATTCTCGGGGTTTGATCCTATCAATGCCTCACTCATTAAAGATGAGATTTTACAGCTGAGGGATGAAGGTGCAACGGTTATATTTTCGACCCATCGAATGGAATCTGTAGAGGAAATGTGCGACCATATTGCGCTAATTCATAAATCCAATAAAGTTTTGGATGGGAAATTGACTGATGTAAAACGCCAGTTTAAGACCAATACCTTTGAGGTTGGTATGCAGTCCTCCAATCCGGAAGAGGTGACGCGAATTATCAATGAGAAATTTGAAGTGTTTCCGGCGACTTTCAAAAATTTGAATGATGATATCAAATTGAATATCAAACTACCTGAAGAAACATCTTCCAATGATTTGTTGAGCTTTTTAACTTCAAAAGCAGAAATACATCATTTTGTGGAAGTCATCCCTAGTGCCAATGACATTTTTATTCAAACTGTAAAAAATAATTGAAAATGAACCATTTACCGCTCATCATCAAAAGAGAGTATTTGAATAAAGTGCGCAATCGGTCTTTTGTTGTCATGACATTTTTGAGCCCTATCATTATGATTGCCCTTGTTGCAGTTGTGGCATATCTGTCACAAATCAATAATGATAAAAAACGTTCTATTACAATCTTGGATGAAACTGGGGTAATTGCAGAGGCTTTTGAAAACACTGAGAATACTACTTATACGATTTTAAGTGATACTGGGTATGATACGGCCAAAGAGTTGGTTAAAGCTAAGGAGGATTTTGGATTACTGTATATAAAAAAGGGTTCAGATACTATTAATCTCGTCAAATCCGTAAATTTCTATTCGGATGAATCTCCATCTGTATCCATGATTTCCAATTTGGAACGAAGAATTGAAAAGCGTTTGTCTGACATTAAATTACAAAACGACGGAGTGGATATTGAACAGATAAGAGCTTCCAAAACCACGATAAATATTGCTCAGGAAACTTTTGAAGGTGAAAAAACGTCTAAAATTGACAGTTATTTGAAACTCGCCTTTGGAGGTGCGGCGGGATATTTGTTATTTATGTTTATTATCATTTATGGCAATATGATCATGCGTAGCGTGATTGAAGAAAAAACAAGCCGAATTATTGAGGTAATTATATCTTCAGTTAAGCCAATTCAATTGATGATGGGTAAAATAATAGGGACCTCATTGGCTGGAATCACTCAATTCCTAATTTGGATTATTCTCGGAGGCGTGTTGTTATTTTTGGTTTCTGCAATTTTCGGCATCGACTTGATGCAAATCCAATCCCCACAGCAACAAATGATCAATCAGGCGATGGCGTCTTCCGACGCTCAAAATATTGCCCAAGATTTAATTGCCGGATTTGTCAATCTGCCAATCCTCAATTTATGTGTGGCGTTTTTGTTTTTCTTTATTGGTGGATATCTTTTGTACAGTTCTTTCTATGCCGCCATTGGTGCAGCTGTTGATAATGAAACAGATACCCAACAATTTATGATGCCTATTATTATGCCACTTGTTTTGGCTGTTTATGTTGGTGTGTTCACGGTCATAGAAGACCCTCACGGAACTGTTTCAACAATATTCTCCTTTATTCCATTAACATCACCGGTGGTTATGTTGATGAGAATCCCTTTTGGTGTTCCAATATGGGAGCAACTTTTATCTTTTGCCATATTGGTGTTTACTTTTGTGTTTACAGTGTGGTTTGCGGCCAAAATTTATAGGGTAGGTATTTTAATGTACGGTAAAAAGCCTACTTATAAAGAACTGTTTAAATGGTTGAAGTATTGATGTTATTAGCTAAAACTCTGTAATGCGGGGTGCTACCTAAAAAAATAAACGTAAGTGCTAATTGGCTAACTGTATATGCTTCAGTAAATAGGAGATAAAAAATTTTTAAAGTTAGTAGGCGTTTGGCATCTCACTTCGATTTAAAAATTGATATGAGTAGAATTTTTGTATTTTGCTTGCACACAGAACACATGTCATAGACTAAAGTATTTGCTTAGATTTACATTCCATACAGACTCTCTTAATGAGATCACCAAAATTTAATTTTGTGTTTAAATTTAAAGACAATAGTTACGGGACGTCTTTTGCATAAGGCTATGACACCTTAGGTATTTCTTATTAAAAAAGATTGGGAAAAAAATAGAAATCAGATTTTTATTTCGGTTTCTAATAATAGTTTTTATTTTAGAACAAGAATAAAATTTAAAAATATAGAATGGCAAAAATATTAGTCATAGAAGACGAAGCAAGTATCAGAAGGGTTTTAGTGAAAATTCTTTCTGAAGAAAATGAGGCCTATCAAGTAGACGAAGCTGCGGATGGCTTGATTGGATTGGAAAAAATAAAAAAAGAGGATTACGACTTGGTGCTTTGTGATATCAAAATGCCAAAAATGGATGGTGTTGAGGTTTTGGAAGCCGTCAATAAAATAAAGCCAGAAACCACTATTGTCATGATCTCCGGACATGGTGATATAGATACCGCAGTCAATACCATGCGTTTAGGCGCATTTGATTATATCTCGAAACCTCCTGATTTAAACAGATTGCTCAACACGGTCAGAATCGCATTAGATCGGAAGGAATTGGTGGTAGAAAATAAAATGCTCAAGAAAAAAGTGAGCAAAAATTTTGAAATGATCGGCGAAAGCAAAGCCATTTCCCACATAAAGGACATGATTGAAAAGGTGGCGGCGACGGATGCCAGAGTCCTGATTACCGGACCAAACGGTACGGGAAAAGAATTAGTGGCACATTGGCTCCATGAAAAGAGCGATCGTTCCACCGGGCCACTCATTGAAGTCAATTGCGCGGCAATTCCTTCTGAATTGATAGAAAGTGAACTTTTTGGACACGTTAAAGGTGCTTTTACAAGTGCTGTAAGAGATAGGGCCGGAAGGTTTGAAGCTGCCAATGGCGGAACCATTTTTCTTGACGAAATTGGAGATATGAGTCTTTCTGCCCAGGCGAAGGTCCTAAGAGCATTGCAAGAAAGCAAAGTGCAGCGGGTAGGAAGTGACAAGGATATTAAAGTGGATGTTCGGGTCATTGCGGCAACCAATAAAAATTTAAATAAGGAGATTCAGGAAGGCCGATTTAGAGAGGATTTATACCATAGGCTTGCAGTCATTTTAATTCAGGTACCGCCATTGAATGACAGAAGAGAAGACATTCCCCTATTGATAGAACATTTTGCAAATAAAATAGCCGAAGAAAATGGAACGGCACCAAAATCATTTTCTACAAAAGCTATCAAGCAATTACAAGAATACGATTGGACAGGAAATATTAGAGAGTTGCGCAACGTGGTGGAGCGCTTGATTATCCTTGGAGAAAAGGAAGTGAGTGAAAGTGATGTAAAGTTGTTTGCTTCTAAATAAAATATTAAGATTTAAAACGTCGGTATAAAATAAGTATATGGACTAAAATGTGACTTTTATTATGAAAAACATCAATATTGAGGACTTCAAAGTTTCAAATTCCATAAAAATTGAGGATTTTAAAACCGAATTCGACCTTGAAGCATCTAAGAGTGAAATAAAGGATCATCTGAAGGAGGTCCGAAAAGGTTTAGGTAAAATTCAAGATACCATGTACGCCCATGGTAAATATGCTGTTTTGGTCTGTTTACAAGGGATGGATACGGCAGGAAAAGATAGCTTGATTCGTGAAGTTTTTAAAGATTTTAACTCGCGAGGAGTGGTTGTCCATAGTTTTAAGACACCAACAAGTTTGGAATTAAAGCACGATTATTTATGGCGGCATTATGTCGCACTTCCTGAACGGGGCAAGTTTGGCATTTTCAATCGGACCCATTATGAAAACGTCTTAGTGACCAAAGTCCATCCATCTTATATTTTAAATGAAAACATTCCAGGAATTGATACGGTTGAGGATATTGACGATGCCTTCTGGGAAAGACGCTTTGAAGACATCAATAATTTTGAGAAACACATTGCGGAGAATGGCACCATAATATTTAAATTCTTTCTGAACCTTTCAAAAAATGAACAAAAGCATCGATTGTTGAGACGTTTGAATCGTGAAGATAAAAACTGGAAATTCTCTCCGGGCGATTTGAAAGAGCGTGAACTTTGGGATGACTATATGACCTGCTATGAAGATCTTCTCAATAAAACGTCAAAACCGCATGCCCCTTGGTACGTTATTCCTTGTGATGACAAAAGAACATCGAGGTATTTGGTTGCTAGGGTTTTGTATGATACTTTAAAAACCTATACAGATATTAAGGAACCTGAATTGGACGACGCCATAAAGGCCAATATTGACATGTATAAAAGACAGCTGAAAAAAGAGTAGCTTCTGTTTTTAAATTAAAGTTTTAATGACCTAGCTGCAAGTTGGCTGTAAGCTAAAAACAACCGAGAATTATGTCAATGACAATGACAGCTTTTATTGATAAAGCAAGAATACCGACAAAACTAGAAATTGAAACTCAAATTAAAACATTAGGTTATAATTTTAGGTTTAATGAAAACTTTAATCTTTTTGACGAGTTTGGTGGAGATTGTGAATTAGACGGCCAAGACACATTTTTTGAAATTTATTTTATAAAGAAAGAGGAAGTAATTAGTGAAATGCCTTCTTTAAACAAAGACTTGGATAATTTTGATTCTGCATTTTCATTTATTTGGGGAGCTGACTCTATTGCTGGTGCTTGTATCTCAATTATTTCAGTTGCATTAATAGATTTGTGCAACTCTAAAGTGGTCTTGGAGGATTTCGAAGTTTGGTATGACCGAGAAATGCTTATGGAAGAAATTCCAATGTTTATAGAAGAGGAAAACACCAATATTGACCAAGCAATAAAAGAAAAGCTAACATTTGATAAAAGACAGAAAAGTGAAAAAATAACAAATATAATTCTATGGAGTCTGCTAATTACCACTGTGCTATTAATGAATAGAAACATTATATCTTGGTATATTCCATCATTTCTATTGGTTGCCGTGCTAATTAAAAGTGTAATTGATCACAATAAAAAAAGAAAATTTAAACATTAAAACCTAATTGAAAAGTCTATAGTCAACTCTGTGTCCTATAATTAATGCCTGATTATCGCCTATTTACAAAAATCCTCGCGGATTTTCTAAAGGCTCGGTTAGTGTTTATATTTTAGGTATTTGCCACCGAAGCTACCCTTACACATAAACGTTATCAAAACTGTCCTACAAGGTTTACAAGACCTTGTAGGTATTATTACCAATCTCCTTCTTCGGATAAGCATATCTACAAAATATCTATTATAAATCAGTATATTTATTTCTTCAAATCAATCATATATTTCCGATGAAACGACTTTTCTTTATAGTAGGATTCCTATTATCCATAAATATATCCGCTCAAACTGATGCCGAAAACATAAGAAAAATTTACACCAATTCTTTGACCAATGGAAAGAGTTATGAATGGTTGGACCATTTGTCCAATAAAATTGGTCCTCGACTTTCGGGATCACTAGGTGCAGAGCGAGCCGTAGAGTATACCAAAGAAGAATTGGAAAAACTAGGTTTGGACAAAGTGTGGCTACAACCGGTCATGGTGCCTAAATGGATTAGGGGATTGCCTGAATTTGCCTATATCGAAACCTTGCCCGGAATGACAACCCATGTCAATATTTGCGCCTTGGGTGGTTCTGTCGAGACACCGGATGGAGGCGTACGTGCACACGTGGTTGAAGTTCAGGGCATAGAAGAGTTAAAGGCCTTAAGTCCAGATAAAGTGAAAGGAAAGATTGTGTTCTTCAACCGTGCCATGCAGGCTGATTTGATTGATACCTTTGAGGCCTATGGCGGATGCGCCGACCAGCGTTATGCAGGCGCTATGGAGGCTGGAAAGTTGGGTGCTGTTGGCGTTATTGTTCGTTCCTTAAACTTGAGATTGGATGACTTTCCGCATACCGGCAGCATGACTTATGGGAATTTGCCCGTTTCCCAACGGATTCCATCGGCTGCAATTAGCACCAATCACGCAGAGTTATTAAGTACGATGTTGGCATTAGACCCAACGATTACGTTTTTTTTTAAACAAAATTGCAAACAGATGGCCGATGTGCAGTCCTATAATGTGATTGGCCAAATTACGGGATCAGAATTTCCTGATGAATATATTGTTGTGGGTGGACATTTGGACTCATGGGATTTGGGTGATGGTTCTCACGACGATGGTGCGGGAGTGGTGCAATCAATGGATGTTCTGCGATTGTTGAAGGAGAGTGGCATTAAGCCAAAACGTAGTATTCGGGTCGTTCTATTTATGAACGAAGAAAACGGATTGAGAGGCGGTAAAAAATATGCTGAGATAGCAAGGTCCAAAAATGAAAACCATATTTTTGCCTTAGAAAGTGATTCGGGAGGTTTTACACCAAGAGGGTTTTCATTTGATTGCAATGATGCTGTTTTTGATAAAGTCTTGGGTTGGCAAGATCTATTCAAACCCTATTTGATCCATTATTTTGAAAAGGGTGGCAGTGGCGCTGATATTGGTCCGCTAAAATCTGATAACATTGTTTTAGCGGGATTAAAACCGGATTCCCAGCGTTATTTTGATTACCATCATGCTGCCACTGATGTGTTTTCGGCAGTCAACAAAAGAGAATTGGAATTGGGGGCTGCGACCATGGCATCCTTGGTATATTTATTTGATACCTATGGCACAGGTACTAAATAACTAAGAACCTGAGTTCGATTGATAATATTTGATTTTTTTGTATAAAAAAAGATAGATTTTTAGTAAATTAAAGTGTTGAAATTCAATTTGTTAATCTAAA
>NZ_JALKAU010000051.1:0-4705 GCF_023015735.1 Gelidibacter sp. F63206 | reverse complement strand
CAACGTCTGCGTATACGAAACGTAGCGTCCTGAACGGCACTTACATTCCTGTTCTGCATTGATCCCTTAAAGAAACAAAAAATATTGGAATAATCACCTGCCAGCTATGTTTTGTATACGCTGTTGTATTTAGTAATCTGGAAATTCCCACTGGAATTGCCAGATTGCGCAGTTGTGCCGGGCGCTACATGGTCGCTCCTGACCGGTGGGAATGTCTTTAAAACTATTGACTCTATCTTTTCGATAGTGTTAGTTGTTTTTAAGGCATAATGGCGCATTGTGGATGGATAGGATATCCGTGCGACAGGGTCCAACTTGTTGTGGGACTTGACTTTGTCAAAAATTTCAGCTACCTTATGCAAGCTTTGTGAGAATTGAAAATTCGAATTTGAGAGTGGAACTCTCATCCGATTTCCAATCGAAAGCTTGGCCAGGTCTCCTTATGGACAATGGCCATTCCTCAAATAATGACCCTTTCCCACGGCCAATGATCTTCAAGGCCGACAGTTGCAAATGGACACGGGCAGTACCAAAAGACTGGGATTATTGAATACAACGTGTGTGTATATGAGCTGTGGCGTGTCACGGCACAGACTTTTCCTGATTAAAACTGGCTTTGGAAAATCCTGCGGATTTTCCAAGTGAGAACAGACCAAGCCATAGCTTATATACGGTGTTGGCAATAGTTATTTTATTTTATTACGTTTTATTTTTTGTTCAATAAATTCTTTTTCATAGTCTTCAACTTTTAAATTTTTCAGATAATCTATATTCTTTTTTGATGCTCCTGAAAATATAGTTCCTGTCGTTGTAAAACTTAAAATACTGTCTAATTCAATTTTAGTTGAGTTATTTTCAAGTTCAGATATTAATAAAGAAATTCTCACGTGACTTCTTTTATTCGGAAACTCAAGATTCGTATGATATTTTGTTTTAGTTATTGGATTTACTCTAATTAATTTTAAAATACTGTCTTTTGGAATTTCAGCGTTTATTGTATAATCAGATTTTAAATTCAGTTCTCCAAATTCTTTTTGTAACGAAGTTGCGATAAATGCAAAAGAACAAATTCCAATTATTATAGGTTTTGGTAAAAATCTCAATTTTTCAATTCCGATTGAGTTTTGGATTCTATATCTGTAACCAAGAGGTAAAACGAACAAAGCAAATAAATCTGAATAATCCACAATTCTGTCAAATCCGATTCCGAAATTATGCAGATAATCAATAACAAATTGTGAAGAACTACTTTTCCAAAAAATGAATAAAATTCCAGTCAGAACGTAAATCAGTTTGATATTCTTTTTGAATAAAACACTAAAAAAATAGGTAAAAGCAAAAAGTCCAGCGAAATCAGATAGTTTTCCAGTCAGGAAATTGTGGAATTGTTCTTTTAAATACAAGTCATTTAGCAACAATAAAAATATTGATACTAAAAATAATTTTCTGTAAAGTAGTTTGTCGTTTTGCACTTCGTTTTAATTATTGCCAACGTTTATGTGTAAGAATAGTTGCGTGGGATAAACACCTAAAATAACAAAAATAAACCGAGCCTGTGGAAATTCCGCAGGAATTTCCAAGTAGGCGAGAACCAAGCAATTATTTTTACACGGTGTTAGGCAACGTTTTTTATTAATTTTTCAATATCGGATTCAGTTTTAATGTTTTTCCCAAGTTCCGTAAATCTATGTTTTAATGGTTCCCACGATACTAATTCCACAATTTCCTTTTCAATTAAAAAATTCAGATATCGAGTTCTAATTTCTTCTCTTGATTCATTTGTTGATTTAGCAACTTCACCTATCGAAAACCAAATATGTTCAATTGGTTCTGTGCAATTGTCCGAATGCAACCATAATTCCTTGAATAGTCTTTCCATAACTTCTAATCTCAATCGTCCAGTTTCGAGTTCGTCAATTAATTCATAAGTTTCATTCATAAAAGTTTGGTATTTCGTTTCAGAGATTCCAAATAACCACCTTTTTTTCGGCTTATTCATTATCCGATTGTAAAGTCGTTTTATCTTATAATCATTTTCAAAGTCAGGAAAACTGTCCAAAATCTGATGCTTTGAAATTTCTCCACTAAATAATTTCCGAGCCATATAAGCAGCGTATTGTCTGTCAGATTTCTTTTGGTTTTCGGTCATTTCTTAAATGTTGCCTAACGGTCAAGTATAAGAATAGTAGCGGATTTTTACGCACTTACTTTTCGATTAAACACAGACTTTTTTTTATATTTACTTACTTTCGTTTTAGCGATTAAACCGCTATTATTTTTATACATTGTTATGCACTGGGCTTTAGCACATATTTTCGCAATATGCTACCTGTCCATTAAATTTTTCTTCTATATGCTTTACTACTAATTCGCAAATTTCTTTGTAGTCATTATTTGTAATTGGTGCTTGTTCAGTTCTCCATCCTCCGTGAGAAAGGTCATTTATTAATGTAAATGATTTAGTTTCATTCGGAATGTTAGTTTTAATATATTCGGATATACTTTCTTTGTGTATTTCAATTTTATCAAACTTTGTCAAAGTCTCAATAATATGGCGAATTGAATTAGCAGTCGTATGTGTTGGAATCTCTCCCTTTCTTGCAATTTTATATATATCAAAAAGATGAGTAATGTATGGTACTGTCAAATTATTATTAAAATCTGTAAGTTCTCCGTTTGATAAAAGTAACTTCTTATCTACAATGTTATTTGAGCTCAATATTCTCATAAAGTCGTTATTATGAGTAAAAATCATAAATCGTTCTCGCTCAACTTTATCAAGTATTTTTTTAATATCTCGAATAACACCACAAACTGTATAGACGTGAGAAAAATCCATACTCGATATTGGGTCATCTATTATAAAGAATAGTTTTTTATAATCATCTTCACTTTCTACTTTTAAGTGTGTATCACCAATGTAATATGCAAAAGCAACAATATTTTTTTCTCCAGCACTCAAAATGTCTTTTGCCTGCTTTTTTTCCAAAATATTCGCATTGAATGTTAGTCTAAAACTTTCTTCATCTAATGTGTATTTATCTGCAAAGAAGTAATTCAATACGGTCTTAATAGTAGAGGCGACTTTCTTTTTTCTACTGATTTTTTCTTGTTCCTTTTTTTTAGCTATTTCGGTTTTAAGGTTTGTGAAATCTTTTCTTAATTTTTCTAAACTCTTAATATTAGTTTTATGTTCAAGTAATAAATCATCCAACGTCCTTTTGCACAATAGCTTTCTTATAGATAAATTCTCATCACTTATACTATTTTTCTTTTTGTTTATTATCCTTATCTCTTTGTTGTTAGATTCGATTTCTCCATTTAGAATAGTCTCATACTTTTCAATAGATTCTAAAATATCTTCGTCTATAATAATTGACTGACTTATATCTATTAATTTAGAATCAATTTTGTCAATTATATTTTGAATTTCGGACGAAAGGTTTGTGATAGATAAATTCGATAATTCTATGTCAGCACTTGAAGGTATGTATTTGTCCTTGTATGTGTTAAATGAATTGATTTTTTTCACATTACTTGTGTTAATTGCATCAATTTCATCTTTAGAACTCTCTAATGATTTTTTATAACCCTTAAAAAGTTTGATTGTTGTTGATTCAACATCGTTCAGATATTTGTTATAATTGTCAATTAGATTTAGAGCATCATTTTCCAGATTTTGTTCGCAAAAAGGGCAATCATTACTTTCCTTTTCTATTAAACTTATACCTGTTTCAATAAATGTTTGTTTGGATTTGATTTTTTCTTTGAAATCTTCTGCAAGTGTACTTAAAGAATATTCTTTTTCGCAAGATTCTTTTATTGCATTTAGCATTTCTAAATCAATTTCGATGTTGTTTACTTCTTCAATATCTTGAAGGTTTTCGGGAACAGATTTTATTTTATTGTAATCTTCAATTAATTCATCATATGATTTTTCAATTTGATAACTTTCCTTATCTACCGACTTAACAATTTTCTGAAAGTCTAATTCTTTATACTCGTTAAGACGTTTGATATTTTGAATGTCATCTATTTTATCTGAAATATATGTGTCTATTTCATTTTCAATTTGTGTAGCGAGGTCTTTCCCTTCTTTTTCAATTTTCCCTAATTTTTCTTCATCATCTGAAAGGTCAATATTTACCTTACCTAAAATAAATCCATCAATTTCGTCATCTTTATCGTAGTCTAAACTTCGCAAATTGTCCTCAACGTAATCTTCATTAAATACGTGGAACAAGTAATTTGTTTCGGGAATGGTAGGCGCGTTTTGTTTGTTCAGGGATATTCCAAACTGTTCGCTAATGTTACCTTGTTTATCCGTTATCTTAAAATTAAAATTCCCTGAATTTTCACCTAATGTTATTAGTTTGTCAGTTGGACTACTACCTTCTTCATCAAGTTCTAATTCTTCAGAATTTTCCGTTAACCTGAACATTCTACTGATAAAAGTTTTACCACTCCCATTATTTGCAAAAACTCCAAACTTTAAAGAGCTTGAACTAATTACCTTATTCAAGCTTTTAATTGGCGCAATATTTTGGCAATTAATTTCAGTTTTTATCTTTTGTTCTGGCATTGGTAGTTGGTTTTTTCAGCCTTGTGCATAACGTTTCGTGTATGAAACGTAGCGTTTAAAAATACGATTATTTTCGGATTGGCACTTAGCCAAATCTTTGATTTGGGACCACATTTTCAATAT